>JALSJU010000081.1 GCA_026989145.1 Thiotrichaceae bacterium | reverse complement strand
CGGTTAATCTCAAAAACACGTTCAAAACCACCGACGACTAAACGCTTTAGATTAAGTTCTGGCGCGATGCGTAGATACATGCCGATGTCGAGCGCATTGTGATGAGTCTCAAACGGACGTGCAGTTGCGCCCCCTGGAATGGTTTGTAACATCGGTGTTTCTACTTCCATAAAGTCTTTTTGGATAAAGAAGTTGCGGATATAGGAAACGATTTTTGAGCGCATTTTAAAGGTATCACGGGTTTCTTCGCTCATAATCAAATCGAGATAGCGCTGCCGGTAACGTTGCTCTTGATCGCTAAGGCCATGGAATTTTTCTGGCAATGGGCGTAGTGATTTGGTGAGTAATTCTAATTTATCCGCCTTTACCGAAAGCTCGCCTTTATTTGTCTTGAATAGCGCGCCTTCAACGCCAACAATATCGCCAATATCCCAGCCTTTAAACGCGTCATACAAATCATCACCGAGCATGTTCTTTTGCACATAAATTTGAATGCGCCCCGACATATCTGAAATGGTGATAAAGCTTGCCTTGCCCATCACACGTTTAAGCATGATGCGGCCAGCGACTGAAACACGTACTTCGTTTTCTTCAAACCACGGCTTTTCATTATCGAGGTATTGTTGCTGCAAATCCTCCGCGTAAAACTCACGCTTGAAGGTATTAGGGAATGCAACCCCTGCTTCGCGCAATTCTGCCAGCTTTTCACGGCGTAGCTGGATGAGTTGGTTTTCATCTTGTGGCTGTTGATTTTCTTGGTTTTGACTTTCTTCACTCATGATATTTTCTCTTTTTGCCACGGAAGCAAACGGAAAAGCATAGGGAAATAAGACAACCTCTTTCAAAGGTAAGAAAGATTCTCTAACTAATTGATATAGTTTAAGTATCTCCTGCTATATCCCCATAACCTTTCGTGTTTCTCCTTGGCTAGTACTTCCTTATAAACCGGCTTTTAAGCTGGCTGTTATGAATTGATCAAGCGCGCCATCGAGCACCGCTTGGGTATTACCGGTTTCTACGCCTGTGCGCAAGTCTTTAATGCGCGAGGCATCCAACACGTAGGAGCGAATTTGACTGCCCCAACCTATGTCTGATTTACTGTCTTCTAACTCTTTATTCTCGGCGTTTCTGGCTTGCATTTCAAGCTCGTATAATTTGGCTTTTAATTGCTTCATCGCGGTGGCTTTGTTTTGATGTTGCGAGCGTCCATTTTGACATTGCACCACGGTATTTGTCGGTAAATGCGTCAAACGCACCGCAGATTCGGTTTTATTAACGTGCTGACCACCTGCGCCAGAGGCACGATAAACATCAACGCGCACGTCGGAGGGATCAATCTCAATTTCAATATCATCGTCAATTTCAGGGGAAACAAAAACAGCGCAGAAGGAGGTATGACGACGCCCGCCAGAGTCAAACGGTGATTTACGCACTAAACGGTGCACGCCAATTTCTGTACGCAACCAGCCGAAGGCATAATCACCTACAAAGCTAATAGTAGCACCTTTAATGCCCGCGACATCACCTGCGGTTACCTCCATTAATTCAACCTTAAAGCCTTTCGCCTCTCCCCAGCGTAAATACATGCGTAGCACCATTTCCGCCCAGTCTTGCGCTTCGGTTCCGCCAGAGCCTGATTGAATATCCAAAAACGCATTACAGTGATCCGTCTCACCGGCAAACATCCGTGAGAATTCGAGCTTTTCAACACCTTTAGCGGCATCGGCAACATCCTCAATCACCACATCAACCGTGTCTTGATCATCTTCTGATTCTGCCATTTCCAGCAAGTCTTTAGCATCAGCTAATTGCTCGGTAACTTTATCGACCACTAATACAATATTTTCTAATTTAGTGCGCTCTTTGCCTAAGCGTTTGGCCTTATCAGGGTCGCTCCAAACATCAGGGGCTTCAAGCTCGCGGACGGTTTCTTCTAATAATTCTTTATTATTTTCATAGTCAAAGATACCCCCTCAACGCATCCGTGCGTTGTTGCAAATCTTTAATTTGGGTGTAGATGGGGTTGAGTTCCATGAAACAATTGCGCCCTTAAATTAGATATTCAGAAATCCTTAAGGGCGCAATGATACATGAAGTGGCTTGAAAGATAAGCCTGTTTTGGTTAGATATTTAATGCTTTTTTGTAATATAAGTCGTCCTTTCCGATGTTTTATGTGTTTTTCCACTACTGTCAATCAATGTAGCATTTGTACCAATAAGCCACCTGTCTGAAACACCCTCATCACAACTTACGCTTGTGGCTCTTGATTGCGTTGAATAGGTACAGTTTGAAAGATCGTAATCTTGGTCAGCCCAGTAATCTTTTAAGTCTTCGATATCTTGCGATGAAGATATTGTTTTTGGCAATGGGCTTGGGTAAGTTGCATGACAATTAATAAAAGCTTTTCCTCCTTCAGACCAGACCATCTTCGAATTGCCTTTAGTCAAGTCATGAGTATAAATCCAGCCTAATAAGCCTTTTCCTTGTTTATCAGCACAAAAATAGTAATCAGTGATAGTAGCGGCTTTAATATTTAAGTTTGGTACTCCTTCTTTAAGTTTGAAACCACTTGAAGCTCTAGCACAATCTATAGTTAGACTACCGGATGCTCCACTCTCAGTTATATATGTAAGATCAGCGTCATCCCCTTTTACAACTTGTGTTGTTTTACAAGGTAAACTTATCGTAGTGGGTATTTTTGAAGTTCCTCCTGTTACTGAGCCGCCTTGAGATACAGTTCCATCATTATTAACCGTAGCGCTATCGCTAGACCCACCACCACATGCTGTTGTCAAAACGGTTAAGCTTGTTAAATAAATCACGTTCATTATTTTATAGTTCATCATTTTTCCTCATTTTTAATATCTGTCGCCAATTTGCCATTAATGACAATGATTAAGAGCTAACGACAAATTAAGCCTGCTTGATTAAATCGGCTGTGTTTGTAACTCAATTCAACCATGCGAGCTAACGGTTTTAAGTCGTCTAAATAAACCAGTCATAAGCAGTACTAAGAAGCCAAATGATAAGCTACCCGCCTGAGCAACCTTATGAATTTTATTATTTTCATCGGTAACGGTAATATTTTTAACAATTTCAATATTACAATTTG
>JALSJU010000080.1 GCA_026989145.1 Thiotrichaceae bacterium | reverse complement strand
CGCTGGTGATGCAAAGCCCTGTTTTACCAAGGTGTTTAGCAAAACTAACGGCGTTGTCTGTGCCACTTTTGGTGGGGTTTCGGCTACCAATAATAGCGAGCTGCGGGTCATTAAGTATATTGCTATTGCCTTTTATGAAAAGGATTGGCGGTGGGTTGTCGATACGTTTAAGCAGTGCAGGGTAGTCGTTGCAGTGGAGGGTTAAAATTGTATGGTTAGTTGCTGATAGTAGCCATTCAATATCTGTGTCTGCGGTATTTATGGTGCTAAGGTCGTTGTGTGCTTTTATTTTCTCGGCAAGCTTTTGTGATATGCCGGCAGATAGTAAACTGCTCTGGCTTGCCCCAAAAACAGCGCTAGGGTCTGCAAAACTTGCTAGAAGCTTTTGATAGGTTTTAGAACCAACGCCCGGAACCCGCCATAAAGTAATCCAAGCTTTTAATTCTTCAGATGTTTTCATCAATTAGTGCTCGGTTTAGGATTAAAAAAGGGCATGTATTGATTATACATGCCCTCGGTTTTAGCTACAGAAAATCATAGCTGTGATTGTGTTTTATAAATTATGGATTACCAATCTTGTAACCATTCTTAACAGGGTGGCTTGATTTTGTAATCAAAGCGTAGCTCAAATCACCGGTAGTTTTATAAACAATGGCAGTAGCAACACGCTGTGGAGGAATCCCCACTTTAGCAGCTACCACAGGTTCCCAACGACGATTACGTTTCGCTTTTGCATAAGGATCATTAACCTGCTTGCCCAATGAATAAACGCCTAAAGTGTAACCTGGTTTTATGCCTTGGCGAGCACCTTTGTTGATCACTACAACCTGTGTTTGCGCACTCATGATGTGTGCATCAAACAAAGAAATAATCGAACCACGTACTTTATGTTTCGGGATTTGAACGGGTGCATTTAGCTGGTGCGTTTCATCATTAACGTAGAGCAAACGATCACCGCGACGCATTTCACGTTTTGATTCAACCACGGTCGCTGTGGCAACTTCTGCGCCTGCAGAGGTGCGTTCGACTTCTAGGAAACCACCGTAAGTAACCTCATTGCCGTATACTTTACCCGTCGCTGGGTCACGTAACTCTTTACCTTGGTGGAAAACAGCGTAACGACCACCTGCATGACGATCTGAAAGATTTTTAATGAACACAGTGTCATCTTTTTCGATAAGGATATGCGAATCACGTCCGTCAACAATGTAAGGTGCTTTATCCATAGTGCCTTTATCAAGTACGCGTGGCCAAACTAAGAAAGAAGACAGTGTTGAAATAGGTTGCCCTAGGGTTGTACCCGTGCGTTCAATACGCATTTGCGGTACCATTTTTTCAACAATTGTTACTTTGCCGGTTACTTTATTTGCAACACGCACTTTTCTGCGGCCACCTTCGTAAATGTAAAGAACATCACCGGGGTATATTAAATGTGGGTTTTGAACTTTTTGGTTTTTATCCCAAATCTCTGGCCAGTAAGCTGGGTTGTTAAGGAATTTATTTGAAATAGCCCAAAGTGTGTCCCCCTTTTTTACAACATAACGTTTTGGTGCTGTTGTTTTAAATAATGCTGGAGTGCTTTTACTTGCTGTTTTACCTTTGTACAAACGAACAGTTTTAGGTTGGTAAACCTGTGTTTGAATGTCGCTTGGACTTCCGTAAAAGTTATCATAAGGATCATTTGATGGTGCTTTAACACGTGCAACTGCAGGTGAGCCTTGTGAGGAAAACATTTGTGATGACGAAGCATTTTGTGAAGCTGATGGCTTTGTCCAGTTGTTGATTGTGGTACAACCCGTTAACGCGGATAATGATAAAACCGAAACTGACGCTAAAGTCAGTGAAGAAAGTTTAAAAGACATGTAAGACCCTTTTATTATTTTTATTGATTTTTTAATTATTATTGACGGTATAATAATAGATATAGCTTCGAAGGTGCATTTTTTTCTGACTTACGGTACATCTTCTTTTCAAAGAATCACATTTATTAAGAGCAGACATGGCTAAATTAGATATTTTACGTTTCCCCGACCCGCGTTTACGCACTAAAGCTGTACCTATAAAAGAGGTCAGTGATGCAATCAGAGTACTAATCGATGATATGTTGGAAACAATGTACGATGCCCCAGGTATAGGCTTGGCGGCGACGCAGGTGAATGTGCATCAACAGCTTGTTGTGGTT
Source organism: Thiotrichaceae bacterium (assembly GCA_026989145.1). Lineage (GTDB taxonomy): Bacteria > Pseudomonadota > Gammaproteobacteria > Thiotrichales > Thiotrichaceae > Cocleimonas. Next base: position 11,609 of record JALSJU010000080.1, on the reverse strand, counting down.
GATGTATCTGAAGATAAAAATCAGCCTTATTGCTTTATTAATCCCAAAATCACGCAACGCGATGGCGAAGAGATTTGTGAAGAAGGCTGCTTGTCCGTGCCTGAATATTATGCCGAAGTTCAACGCTCGGAAACAATTACGGTAAAAGCCTTAGATCGTGATGGAAAAGAATTTGAGTTAGAAGCCGATGGCATGCTAGCTGTATGTATACAGCATGAGCTAGATCATTTAAAAGGTAAGCTATTTGTGGACTATTTATCGCCATTAAAACAAAAGCGCTTACAAAAGAAGTTTGCCAAATTAGCAAAACAAGCGGCAAGTAGTTAGACAAATGAAAAAATTGAAAATCATTTATGCAGGAACGCCTGATTTTGCTGTGCCCGCATTGCACGCGCTGATTCAATCAGAACATCAAGTCGTCGCTGTTTATACGCAACCCGATAGACCTTCAGGTCGTGGGCGAAAAGTACAGTTCGGCCCCGTCAAACAAGTCGCGGTTGATGCGGGGATTGCTGTTGAGCAACCCAGCTCTTTAAAAGATGAAGATGCGCAAGCGGTGCTAGCAAATTATCAGGCAGATGTGATGGTTGTGGCTGCTTACGGTTTGATTTTACCGCAACGTGTTTTGGATATGCCAACTTACGGCTGTTTGAATATTCATGGTTCATTATTGCCTCGTTGGCGAGGTGCTGCACCAATTCACCGTGCGATTCAAGCAGGGGATAAAGAAACCGGTGTAACTATTATGCAAATGGCAGCAGGTTTAGATACCGGAGACATGTTGTTAAAAGTGCCTTGCTCAATCACTGTTGAAGACACAGGGCAGACAATTCATGATAAATTAGCCAGTGATGGAGCGGATGCTTTGTTACAAGTGCTAAAAATTATTGATACAGATGAACTAGCACCAGAAGTGCAAGATGAGGCATTGACCAGTTATGCCCACAAGCTAGAAAAATCAGAAGCAGAAATCGACTGGTCACAGTCAGCGCAACAAATTGATCAAACCATCCGTGCCTTTAACCCGTGGCCCGTGGCATTTACAAGATTTAATGGCAAACCTTTGCGTATTTTTATGTCGAAAGTTGAAAGTAGGGAGTCCGCAGAGACTTACGGAACAGTGATTGATGAAAGACCAGAAGGAATCAGCGTAGTTACTGGCGATGGCGTGGTTTCATTCTCGCGCTTACAATTACCAGGGAAAAAAGCTATGGATGTGAAAGATTTTTTAAATGGACGATCTCTGCTTGATTGTAAACTGCCTTGCTAGTACTCCATCAAACCGATGTTGTTGGAGTACTAGGGTATTATCTGTTTGAGGCTTCTACATAAATCGATAGGTAAACAATCAATATGGCAAATATAAACCTAACTGATCCTCGTAAACGTGATGCGGTTGTAAAAGCAGAGAGTATTTCACCGCGTAGTCGGGTGCGTTATGTGGGCCCAAAGGGTGGTGCGTCGTATACGCGTAAGGTGTTAAAGTCGACGGTTGATCATGATTACGACTCGCTGCTTATTGAAGCCAAAGATGATCCTGAAAAGCTCGCTCAATTATTAATTGAAAGTGATATTGAAGTTGATAAAGAGGTGTTTGGGCGTTTCTTGTGGAATGTATCCCGTGTTTATATTAATGAAGATGAAGAAGTAACCTATCGCATTCAGCAGAATGAAGTTATTTACACGCCAGAAGGGAAGTTTAAAGAGCGTCGTCAGCGTGAACGAGCAGAGGCAAATGTGGATAGTGATATTCCATTGAGTTGGACAGGCAAGAAGGTTGATAAATCTGAGGCCATTCGTCGCTACGTTTTTTCGTCTAAATTACAAATAGTTCACATCAATGGTTTAACTTACGACTTTTTATACGGCATGGCAAAAGAGCTGGCAGAACCGGATAGCCTAATGCTATTGGGTGGCGGAAAGTCAGGTAAAGAACCGCTGGTGTTTCGTCGTGGGAGTACAGCGTACCGGGGATTTCTGGAAGGGCGTGTCAAGGATGATAGCTATATTTTGTTGCTGCACCTTTCAAATACGGAATTAAAATCTCCTGTTGTTGAAAAAACAGAAAAGCCTGATTCTGATAAGAAAAAAGAAAAGTCTGCAACTGCAAAGGATAAAAAGTCTACTAAGAAGGTGGTAGCAAAGAAAACAAGGGTGACTAAAAAATCGTCTGGAGTTACGAAAAAAGCTAAGGAGATAGCCAAAAAGAACTCAAAGGGTAAAAAGCTAACGAAAAAGAAAGCCCCCGCTAAATCAAAGAAAAAGCCACTAAAAAATAATCATCTTGCTTAAATCCATTCTTAGAAAAGCGAAATAGAATGCAAGTATCTGGTTCTAAGTGTGGATTTGGATCTTGTTATTATTTGGTCTTTAAGGCTTTAGCATGATAAGCAATATGTTCACCAATAAACGTCGCGATAAAGTGATAACTGTGATCATAGCCATCTTGCATATTAAGGGTCACTTGTTGTCCTGTTGCGTCACAAGCTACCTGGAAGTTTTCAGGTAATAATTGTTTCTCATCGTAGAACTCATCACTCAAACCTTGCTCAATTAGGATATCGTCAACCTTCGCGCCTGCTTTTACTAATTCAGTAGCATCATAGGCTTTCCATGCATCAACATTATCACCTAAATAAGCACTGAAGCATCCCTTGCCCCAGTCACAATTAATGGGGTTACAAATAGGTGAAAAGGCTGAGACGGATTGATACAACGCTGGATTTTTTAATGCGCAAATTAGTGCTCCATGACCGCCCATTGAGTGACCTGAAACAGACTTAAGCTTTGGTATCAAAGGTAACGCTGACTCTAATAAGTCAGGTAGTTCTTGGGTGATGTAATCATACATTTGATAATGCTTTGCCCAAGGTGATTGGGTGCTATTTACATAAAACCCCGCGCCTTTACCCAAGTCGTAACGTTCAGGCTCGTCGGCAACATCATCACCGCGTGGGCTGGTGTCAGGGAAGACAATGGCAATACCATGCTCGGCGGCATAGCGCTGCATACCGCCTTTAGTGCGGGCATTATCATCGGTGCAGGTTAGCCCTGATAACCAATAAAGCGTCGGTACATTACCTTTTTCAGCTTGAGGTGGTAGATAAACGGAGAAGTTCATCTCACAATTTAGCACATTGGATTGGTGGGTATAACGGTTTAATAGGCCGCCAAATTCCTTTACGCTTTCCGTTCGTTGGATAGTCATTTTTGATCCTTTTTAGAATGATGTAATTACTGAACGAATACTTTCACCTGAGTGCATTAAATCAAACGCTTTATTAATATCTTCAATTCCCATGGTGTGGGTTACCAAGCTATCTAGCTCGATCTCACCTGACATGTAACGATCAACGTAACCCGGTAGTTCGCTACGCCCTTTTACCCCGCCGAAAGCCGTGCCCATCCAAGTACGACCTACAACCAAATTGAAAGGACGTGTGGAGATTTCTTGACCTGCTCCTGCCACACCGATAACAACGGACTTGCCCCAACCCATATGGGTGCATTCCAACGCATCACGCATTACTTGTACATTGCCGATACATTCGAATGAATAATCAGGACCACCATTGAAAGTATCCTGCATGTATTCTACAAATGATCCATCCTTAATATCATTCGGGTTAACGAAGTCAGTACAACCTAACTGTTTAGCAAACTCAAATTTATCAGGGTTAATATCAATGCCGATAATTCTCTCTGCGCCTGCCATTACCGCACCTTGAACACACGATAAACCAATTCCACCCAAACCAAATACGGCAACGGTTGAGCCAGCTTCTACCTTTGCTGTATTTAATACCGCGCCTATGCCTGTGGTTACGCCACAGCCGAGTAAGCAGGCTTTATCAAGTGGTGCCTCTTTATTGATTTTTGCTAAAGCAATTTCAGGGACTACAGTGTATTCAGCAAAGGTAGAACAACCCATGTAATGGTAAATATCCTTTCCCCCTTGAGAGAAACGGCGTGTGCCATCAGGCATATAACCTGTCCAAATCGTACCCGCTATCGTTTGGCAGAGGTTTGATTTTGGTGTATTACAGTATTCACAATTACCACATTCCGCTATGTATAGCGGGATTACATGGTCTCCCACTTTTAAATCTTTCACGCCTGTACCAAGTTCTACCACCTCGCAACCACCTTCGTGGCCTAGAATACATGGAAACGAGCCCTCAGGATCCTCACCAGAAAGGGTGAATGCATCGGTATGACAAACCCCAGAAGCGATGACTTTTAATAGTACCTCACCTTCTTTTGGTCCCATTACATCGACCATTTCAATCGACAGTGGTTTTTTTGCTTCCCATGCAACCGCGGCTTTTGCTTTCATTATGCTACTCCTTGAAGGTTTGCTTTTAGTGGTGCTCCCTATATCATAGTGCATGATGCTAACGAGCGTTGGATTAGCAGAAAATAGAATGAATGTTCATTATTGTCAACAACAATGCTGAAAAATAGCTTATGCCTTATTTAAAACGCGATGCTCTTTGTCCAGAACCGATTGATTGTAAAATTTTAACAGCAGCATTGGATCTCTTCGTAGAGCGTGGTTTTCATAATATTTCAATTCACGAAGTCCAGCAGAGGGCGGATGTTAGTATCGGCTCTATATATAATCACTTTGGGGGTAAAGAAGGGGTTGCTAAAGGTTTGTATTATCATATTTTAAATGAAATTGATGAGTTAGTGAATGCGGTATTGGCATCGCATAGCTCACCAAAGGAACAGTACCAAGAAATTATAAAACAGCTTTTTGAACATACCGAAACACACCGCAATATTATTGCATTTATGTTTCATACTAAGCACAGCGAGTTTTTATCAGGCGAGCCCGTTTTTTGTGATACGAAACCCTTTGTAAAAATAAGAGGGATTGTGGAGCAAGGGATAGCGCAAAATGAATTTTTAAAACAGGATTTATGGGTAAGTACGGCCGCTTTATTTGGTAGTGCCTATAAAATGATTCAACTGCGTTTGGATGGTAATATCAAAACACCACTGCCTGAACTGTATGATAAATTTATGAATACGCAACTTAATGGCATGTTAGTTTGATCTTCTTTATAGGTAAGTAGAAAATATGAAATCAATTCTCAATAAAGAAAAACTCATCCAGCTATTGGGTGACTATTACGTCGGCAAAGCAGCTGACTGTATTTTAGACCCCGATATTTTACGTCAAGTACGCATGCGCCGTCGTCAATTGGGCCGTATGATGATGGCGTTGGATCGTGATAAAGCCAAGTATCGTATTCCTGCTGGTGACTATTTTATTTCACGAAAAATTGACGGTGAGTTTACCTGCTTGGTTTATCGTGATGGTGAAGCTTTTACGGTAAATCCCGGTGGCACGGTGCGGATGGGAGCTGAATTTCATAAGCGTGCTGCCAAACACCTTAAAAAAGCAGGCGTCAAATCAGCCTTAATTGGCGGCGAACTTTATGTGAATCGCCCTGATGGAAAACGTGCTTGGGTTCATGATGTGGTACGCGTAGCGCGAAAGCCAGAAGATGAAGACGCAGTAGATAGCTTAGGTTTTGGCATCTTTAATATTTACGATTTAGACGGCAAAGATTACTCCATGCACTACGCCGATGCGATTCAAAAAGTGCAGGAGATTTTTGGTAAAGACGGACTCGTTCATTCGGTTGAAACCGTTGTCGGTGATGAAAAAGAAATCTTCAAACTATTCTCAAAATGGGTCGATGAAGAAGATGCCGAAGGCGTAGTTGTTAGAAGCGATACCGCAGGCGTGTTTAAAATCAAGCCCCGCCACACGCTAGATTTGGCCGTTGTTGGCTTTACCGAAGGTATTGATGATCGTTCGGGAATGCTACACAGCATGTTGCTGGCGGTGGTTCGAAGTGATGGAAGTTTTCAGATTGTTTCACGGGTTGGCGGTGGTTTTAGCGATGATCAACGCATAGAAATCCTTAAATTGCTGAATCCGCAAGTAGTAGAAAGCGAATACGCCGAGGTTAATTCTGATCGTGTTGCTTACCAAATGATTAAGCCGGGCTTGGTGATTGAGATTTCTTGTTTAGATATTATCTCGCGGACCTCACATGGCAGCACGATTGATCGTATGATCATCGAATGGGATGAGGATAAAAAGCATTGGGAGGGCATCCGCCGTTTGCCTTTGTGCAGCATTATTTCACCACAGTTTTTACGCATTCGAGATGATAAAACCGCAAATGCTGACGATGTTAAAATAAGTCAGCTCTCCGATATTACCGAAATCCCGGATTTGGAGCGTGTTGCAGATGACTTGATTTTGCCATTGAGTACCGTTATCGAGCGCGTGGTTGCTACGAAAACATTAAAAGAAGCGACCATGGTGCGTAAACTTCTATTATGGAAAACCAATAAAGAAGAAGCTTCGCGCGATCATCCCGCTTATGTGCTGCACTTAACGAACTATAGCCCAAATCGTAAAGAGCCGTTACAACACGAAATCCGCGTGAGTAGCTCTGAAGAGCAAATAAAGATGCTGATGGAAAACTGGAAAGAGAAGTATATAGTCGGTGGGTGGGTAATAGTTTAGAGTAATAGAGATCTTTGCACGAGTCGGATGACAAGTAAAAATGGTTGAAATTTCACTGCTTTTCGTTGAAAAACTCGCTAATACCCATTATTAGCGAGCTTGCTTTTTTGAGCGGATAACTTGATTATTAGAGCTTTCTCCACTGACTCGTGCAAAGGTCTCTAATAGCTATTTCAAATTAAATGATAACATGACTAATTTGAATTACCGCTCGGTATAATTTGTACTATATTGAATTTAATAGCGAGGGGTAAGTAGTATGTTCACGATAATACTCTCCCAAATATCATGAAAATAGCTTTTTAAGGGCAAATCAAGCATGTGCAAGTCATCGCTACCGGGTCATCGCCTTTTGAACTCAGTAATAAAACTAATGAAGCATTAACCGGAAGAAAGTTTGAATACTTACTGTTCCTTCTCTCTCTTTTGTGGAAATGGTTCAGGATCATGGCTGGCTTGAAGAAAAAGGCTTATACAACACATTTCATATTCATTTAAGGTTGGTGCGTTAAGCTATGACTGATTTCGATGACATGTAGGGAATAAACCGACCATAACCCCTGTCATACTACCTTTACTTTCATAACGGAAAATACCAACATGATTAAAAAATTCTTTAAAAGCTTTATTTTCCTGCCACTTATTCTTGGATTGGCGGTTGCCCTTGTTGTGATGAAGGTGAAATCAAAACCGCCTGTAGAGCATGAGGAGGTTCAGTGTCCTGTTAAAGCGATTGAAGTCATCACCGCTAACCGTATTCCTTTTAGAGCGCGTGCGATGGCATTCGGTCATGTGGAGCCTGCGACGGTGCTTAAGGCTAAGGCCGAAGTGAGTGGAAAAATTAGTTATATTCACCCTAAGTTAAAAAAGGGCGAGAGCATTAAAAAAGGCACGGTGGTGTTACGTATTGAGCCAACGGCGTTTAAGCTTTCATTGAATCAAAGTAAGGCGGGCTTGGCGGGTAGCCAGTCGTCATTAGCGCAGTTACAAGCGGAAGAAAAAAGCACCCAACGTGCTTTGGGTATTTCACAAAAAAATCTAAACGTGGGATTAAAAGAGCTTAATCGAATTAAATCATTGTGGAATAAGCGTTTAATTGCTCGTTCAACTTTGGATAAAGAGGAGCAAAAAGTACTCTCCTTGCGACAACAAGTTCAGGATATTCAGGGTAAGCTCTCAAGTTATAAAAGTCGTAAAGCAGCAACACTGGCACAAATAAATCAATCAAAGAGTTTGGTTGATCAAAGCAAAGAAACTTTGGGTAAAACAGAAGTACGACTGCCTTTTGATGCACGAATTGGCAGCGTATCTATTCAAAAAGGAGAATTTACCCCAGCGGGAGGCGTATTATTTGAAGCGCTTGGCGTACAAGCTGTGGAAATTACTGCGCAACTACCAACCAAACAATTTAGACCGCTAATCTCGGGGATGACTAAGGCTACGAATGGCGCTAGCATTAACCTCAGTAGCCCAGCCGGCTTGCAGCTGGCTCTCTCAAAAATGAACCTTGAAGCGCGCGTGAGATTGGTAGGGGATTCTAGTGAGGCTGCACAGTGGGAAGGGCAGTTCATTCGTATCAGTGAATCGGTTGATCCAACACGTGATACTTTAGGCGTTGTGATTGCCGTGGATAAACCCTATGAAGATATTATTCCAGGGAAACGCCCACCTTTATTAAAAGGCATGTATACCTCCGTTGAATTATATTCACCTGAAAGGCCGACCTTAATTCTACCGCGAAAAGCGATTCATCAAGGTCGTGTATATATCGCTACTGATGACAACACCTTAGATATTCAAAAGGTCCATAGCCTATTTCAACAAGGCGATATGATTGTATTAGATGGTGAGTTAGATGCGAGCCTAGTGGGTAAAAAAATCATTATCAGTGATGTGGTTCCGGTTATCCAAGGGATGCCACTAAAACCAATAGCCGCGGAAGAATATCAAACTGAGTTGCGTCATAACGCACTGGGTGAAAAACAATGATTCGTTATTTTATCAAACACCCAACAGCGGGAAATATTCTGATGATGGCGATTATTGCCATCGGTTTTGCCTCTATAGCGTATCTTAATAAAGAATCTTTTCCCTTGATTAAGCCGAGCAAAGTACAAGTCACAGCGGTATACCCTGGGGCAAACCCAGCTGATGTTGAAGATGCTTTGTGTAATAGGCTCGAAGATGCCACTGACGGCATAAGCTTTTTAAAAGAACAAACCTGTGATGCACGTGACAATATGGCTATTGTTACCTTAGAAATGCAAGAAGCAGGGGATATAAAAGCATTTTACGATGATGTTAAAGCCGCGGTTGATGGTATTTCTGACTTTCCTGAAAATGTTGAAGACCCTGTCATCAAACAGCTAGGGCGAATTAGCCGTGTGGCAAATGTTGCCGTTACTTCTAAAAACCTAACTACAGCGGAACTAAAAGCGCTGACAGAATCATACCGCAATAAATTATTAGCAACGCCGAAAATACCTATTGTAAAAGTAAGTGGTTTTTCTACGCATCAATTACAGGTGCTCATTAACCCTGATACACTACTTAAATATAATTTAAGTATACAAAATATTGCCGACTTAATTGCTGCTCAGGCGGTGGAATTACCCGCGGGGACATTAGAAGGCAGCGAAGCCAGCTATCAAATCCGCTTTGATAATGTACGCAAAACAACACAAGAGCTAGCTGATTTAGTCATCATTGACTCTGATAATGGCGGTGAAATAAAACTGGGGGACATCGCACACATCGAAGATAAGTTTGAAAAACGCGAAAACCGTATTGAGCTAAACGGTGTTGCCGCAGGAGTTTTAGAAGTCAGCAAGAACACCACCGATGATACGCTAAAAGTGTTTGATGCCATGCAAGCCTTTGTGGAAGCGGAAAATAAAATATTACCAGAAGGTACGCGTTTAACCATAACCAATGACGGTGCATCGTTAGTACGTGATCGCTTAAAACTATTATTAAAAAATGGCTGGCAAGGTTTATTACTTGCAGGCTTAGCGCTGTTTTTGTTTTTTAACTGGCGCTACACTTTTTGGGTGGCATTGGGTCTGCCTATCTCTTTTCTAGGCGGCTTAGCAATGATGGTGATGCTGGGTGTAACCATTAATATGATTTCGATGATTGCCTTACTAATGGCGATTGGTATTTTAATGGATGATGCGATTGTCTTATCCGAGAGTATTGCACACGAATATAAAAAAGGTAAGTCACCACAGCAGGCAGCCATTGATGGTACTAACCGAGTTTTAGCAGGTGTCTTCGCCTCCTTTTTAACCTCAGCTTTTCTATTCGGCAGTTTGTTAATGATGAAGGGCAATATGGGGCAAATACTGGGTGTTTTACCGGTGGTTTTATTGTCGGTATTGAGCATTAGCTTACTCGAAGCCTTATTGGTATTACCACATCACTTAATGCATTCCTTAGAGCATACACATAATAAAAAACCACCTAAGTTACGTGTCCTATTTGAAAAGGGTTTTGATAATTTGCGTGAGGGGGTAGGTAAGCTTGCTGACCTTGCTATTGACTATCGCTATATAACCGTGGGCACGGCTTTAGGAATGTTGGTCTTGTCTATTGGCTTGATTATCACAGGAACCGTTAAATTCAAAGCCTTTCCTGATCTTGAAGGTAATGTGGTTGATGCAAGGGTGTTGTTAGCTCAGGGAACGCCGCTAGCAAAAACAGAAGAAACTATGGATACGATTCTTAAGGCACTGGATAAAACAGTTGAAGAACTTAATAAAAATGAATCAGAACCGCTGGTTAAAAATGTACAGCTAAGTTATGGCGTGCATGGTGATGTACCTGAAAATGGCACACACCTAGCCACGGTGGGGATTGATCTGCTAAACACCGAGATTAGAAATACCAAGATGTCCGAGTTTACCAGCCTGTGGCGTAAAAATAGCGGTGACTTACCTGATGTGATTAGCGTGCAATTTAGAGAGCCGAAAATTGGCCCCGCCGGTCGTGCCATCGAAATACAACTTAGCGGTAATGATCTGAATGAGCTTTCGAAAGCCTCGTGGGAGTTACAAAACTGGTTAAGGGGCTATGATGGTGTATCTAACTTATTGGATGATTTACGCCCTGGGAAAGTACAATATACGGTGCAGTTAAAGCATGGCGCGCTGGCAGCAGGGATTGATTCACGTACTATAGCGGGGCAACTTCGTTCAGCATACCAAGGTTCAAAAATAGCGGATATTTATAAAGGTCGTGAAGCGTATGAAATTATTGCACTGCTGGATAGCAAGCAGAATAGGGAGGTACGCGACTTTGATAACCTCACCGTCTTTTCCAAAAAAGGTGACCCAATCCCGTTGAGCAGTGTTGCAACCATTACTGAAAAGCGTGATTTTGCACGTATCGCGCGAATAAACCACCAGCGTACTGTAACAATTTTTGGTGATGTGGATGCAAATGTCGCGAATACTGCCGAGATTATCGCATCCACCGAAAAGAATTTTTTAGCCGACTTACAAGCACGTTATCCAAGCATTCACTTTAAATTAAAAGGTGAAGTTGAAAATGGTAATGAAACAAAATCGTCAATTCTTACGGGCTTTGGCTTAGGCGCTTTGGGTGTTTTCTTGTTACTTAGCCTTATTTTTAGAAACTATCGCGAACCTGCCATTGTGATGTTAAATATTCCATTAGCATTAATTGGCGCAATCTGGGGACATTTAATCATGGGTTTGGACTTTACCTTGCCCAGCATGATTGGCTTTGTATCGCTTGCTGGAATCGTGGTGAATGATTCAATCTTATTGGTTGTTTTTGTTAAGAACCATGTTGAAGATGGGATGCAACTACATGATGCAGCCAAACAAGCCGTACGCGATCGCTTTCGTGCTATTTTCTTAACCTCCGTCACAACGGTTGCAGGCATGACCCCGTTATTGTTTGAAACGAGTACACAAGCCTTAATACTTGTACCACTTGTGACCAGCATTGTTTTTGGTATGTTGACTTCAACGTTATTGATTATGCTGGTGTTACCTGCGATGTACGGGATTATGGAAGACATTGGTTTTGT
>JALSJU010000079.1 GCA_026989145.1 Thiotrichaceae bacterium | reverse complement strand
AAATGGAGTTCGCCATGTGGAGTTTTACTATTCCGATGTACATCGTATTTGCTTTAATCGCCTTTGCTTGGGTGATGTTCTTTTCTTCGGTGTTTATGTAAACCACTAGAAAATAAAGACTCTGAAAGCCTCTTGATAGCAATATCAAGGGGCTTTTTTATTTGTGTATAACGCTAACCTTCGTGGTAATACGTTTTTGTTTTCTCGTCAGCAGGGAACATTAACTCTACTTTGTATTCACTCACCGCAACATCCTGAACAGTCCCGAGTTGAGCTATGATTGAGAAAAAAGCATGTTCACCTTTGCTTAAATTGAATTTAGATGTAACAACCGTTTGCTGCTCATCTATGCGCTCATCTAAAACATCATCGCTCGCATAATCTAACGTACAAGCTGAGAGTTTCTTTTCCAGAAGCATCAACTTTTGTGGATTTCCGAGTAAATTAATTTCTTGTTTTAAGCGGATTAAAACTAATGACACAATCTCATTCCAATTAATGATTTTTGAGCTATCCGGCTTATCATTTATTAAAGCTTCAAGCAGGTTTTTTTCATTATTAAAGCCTAACTCTGCTAACAGTGCTTGAGCTGCCTTATTAGCATTGACGACATCCCAGTTTTGATTTAACACGATTGCTGGATAGGGCGTATGGCTTTCTATCATTTGTTCAATGGCTTCAAACACTGGTTTTAGATTTTTATCGTTTGCGGCTAACTCTGAGTAAATGGGTGCGTAACCAGCTACATTAAGTACCTGATTGGTTACTCGCTTCGGTAAATTAAGAAAACTTGAAATCTTTAATATCATCGGCTGACTAGGCTTTGACTTACCCGTCTCGATGAAGCTGATGTGTTTGCTGGACACATCTAATTCTAGCGCTAATTGTAATTGGCTATAACGCCTTTGTTTGCGCCATTTTTTTAGTATTGTTCCTACTGTTTCCTTCATGATGTTGATTATCGCAGTAACCCAAGACAAAACAATAACCTCGGAGGTAATTGTTTTACAAACATGAGCTGTTTAAGCTTTTAACCTTCATTACTCAATCAGGAATTTATTATGTCTGCTGAAAAACGATCAAACTTTATGATGTTAATTGCTTCTATTTTTGCGCTGTATTCACTACTCTGGGGGCTTGCGCCTTACGAGAGTGTTAACCTACCTGCAAGGTTTATACTTGATGTATCCGATTGGCCTTTTGATAGAACCGCTGAAGCGCTTGATAGAAACACGCAATGGTTATCAGCAATAAGTGCGGGATTATTATTTGCTATCTCTATATTTCTAGGAGGGATAGTTGCGCCCGCTATAAAAGAGCAAAATCAAAAAATTATTCGTACAACGATCATCGCATTTATAGCGTGGTACTTAATTGATAGTATCGGTTCAGTTGCCGCTGGCGTACCTTCAAATGCTTTTTTCAATACGATATATTTGGTTTTGGTGTTAATACCATTGTGGGGTAAATGTAGAAAAACCTAAGGGTGAAGCTAAGCTTTATTGAATATAAGTGTGGGTTTTTGGTTTGACTAAGGCTTGCAAAATTTTCTCACGCTCATAAAAAAGGCCACCGAAGTGACCTTTAATAATTTTTCTATATGAAATAACTGCTTAATTGCCCCTAGATTTCGTCAGTTCAAGGCGGGGAAGTAGGAGCTTACAATCGTAAGTGACTACTTCCCCAACGCAGAAATGGCGGAATATAGGGGTGAGCTAAGTAGTTATTTTATGAAGAGCATTTCTTGGTAGGTTGGCAATGGCCACATGTCATCAGCTACTTCACCTTCAAGTGCATCTGCATATCCACGTACTTCATCCATCAAACCACGGATGTCATTCGCGCAGAACTGCATGTGCTCTTCTTCTGATTTAAAGCTGTCTTTTGCGATGGCTTTTTCAAGCTTAGCTACGGCTTTCATCATACCGTTGATATTGCTAGCAATGTTCTTTGCTGTGGCATTATCAAAATCTACACCCATTTCTGTCGCGGATGCTGCTGCTAGTGCTAAGTCCGATAAGTAGCGAGTTGCTGCTGGGTAGATGGTTGCTTTCGCCATGCTAACCACAAGCTTAGACTCGACCGCGATTTTGTTGATATAAATCTCAGCATAAACTTCAAAACGACTTTCAAGCTCTACCGGTGATAATACGCCAGTCTCTTCAAACATCTTAACGACATTCGCATCTTTAAGGTGCGGCAGTGCATCCGCAGTTGTAGGGATATTTAATAAACCGCGTTTTTCAACCGCTTCTTTGTGCCACTCTGCTGAGTAACCGTCACCACCAAATACAGCTTGGCCGTGTTCTTTCATTAGCTTCTTCAGTACTTTGATGATGCCTTCACGAATCGCTGCATTGCTCTTGCCATCAATCGTTGACTCTAACTCAGCTGCAATCCAGTTTAATGAATCCGCGAGCATTGTATTCATCGCGATGAGTGGGCCTGCCACCGATTGCTCTGATCCAACTGCACGGAATTCAAAACGGTTACCTGTGAATGCGAATGGAGAAGTACGGTTACGGTCGCCAGCATCTTTGGTAAACTTGATGATTTGATCAAGGCCTAAATCCATAATACCGCATTCATCACAACCATCTAACTTGCCTTCCGCAATTTGATTAAATACGCCTTCGATTTGTGAGCCAAGGTATACAGATAAAATTGCAGGTGGCGCTTCGTTAGCTCCTAAGCGATGATCGTTTCCTGCCGATGCAATAACTGCGCGAAGTAGTGGGCCATGAAGGTGAACACCACGAATAACTGCACCACAAAAGAGTAGGAAATTTAAGTTTTCGTTTGGCTTGCTGCCAGGGTCAAGCAAGTTACCTTGTGTTGAGTTGCCTACAGACCAGTTTACGTGCTTGCCCGAACCGTTAATACCAGCGAAAGGTTTTTCGTGCAGCAAACAAACAAAGCCGTGTTCTTTAGCGGTGTTTTTCAAGATCGTCATCGTCATCTGCTGATGATCAGCTGCGATATTGGCTGCTTCATAGTAAGGAGCAAGTTCAAACTGGCCGGGTGCTACTTCGTTATGACGTGTCTTAGCAGGGATGCCTAAGCGGTACATTTTTTCTTCAATCGCCTGCATGTAAACTTGCACGCGCTCTTGAATCGCCCCAAAGTAGTGATCATCAAATTCTTGACCTTTTGCAGGGTCACTACCAAATAACGTACGACCTGCTAACAGTAGATCAGGGCGAAGATTGGCAAAGTTTGCATCAACTAAGAAGTATTCTTGCTCAGCACCACAACTTGAATTTAAGGTTGCAACATTCTTCTCACCAGCCAATTTAAGCACTTTTTGCGCAGCTGTGTTCATGGCTTTGTTTGAGCGTAGTAGCGGTACTTTTTTATCCAGCGCTTCACCTGTCCAAGAGATAAAAATACTTGGGATACATAAGGTAGAACCGTTACGCGTCTCTAAAATATAAGCGGTACTCGTAGGGTCCCAAGCAGTATAGCCACGAGCAGCATTGGTTTGACGAATGCCGCCATTGGGGAAAGATGAACCATCTGGCTCGCCTTTAATCAGTAAGCTACCAGTAAAGTCGGTAATTGCCTTGCCGTTTGCCTCGCTTAATATAAAACCATCGTGTTTTTCAGCGGTAGCACCCGTCATTGGGTAGAAAATATGCGAGAAGAAGTCAGCACCTTTTGATAGTGCCCATTCTTTCATCGCGGCAGCAACGGCTTCTGCTGTGTCATTATCAACTGCGGTGCCCGACTCCATTGCAGACTTCATGACTTTAAAGGCTTTTTTCGAAAGCGCCTCTTCCATCTTGTTTAACGTGAAAGCATCAGTTGCCCACATCTTGTCTAGGGATTTGCGTTTCCTAACGGGGGTTGGCTCGCGGTTCGTAATTTGAAAGATTGCTTGTTCGCGTGAATCATTTCCACTCATTGTATAACTCCTTTTAACGTAAAATTTTTTGATGTGTTTTAGAAAGAGTCTCAAGATGGGGGAGGGACGTCTTTCTTTTAGCCTTTACGTAATCATATTGTCGCGTTAAGGCTTTATTTTTTGTTACATTCTTTATTTTAAGTGCAAAAAATGTGCCAGAGCATCATACAACAGCACGTTAAACTTTTCTTCCCAAAACTGCTTATAAATTAAGAGTATTATAAAAATTGTCGACATTTAGCTAGGAATTAAGTTGTTACATAGTGGTAGTTACGGTGATGTTATGGTTTATTGCACTCATTATGAGCAAGATAGCACCAAAGAAAAGCAATCTATAGGCAGAAAGACCATTGGCCTCATGAGGTGTGAAGCTGATAGGGGCTATTATCTTATCAATTTGATCGATTTTTCTAGTTTTCCCCTGCATGTCTAATAATTGTTTTAAACAGCTTATTTAAAGCCAGCATATCTTTTGTTGCTCGCTCTGGCACATCGGCATAACTCTCAAGTCGCTCAAGTTCTTTTTCAATAAACTCATTAATAGCAGGCACACGAGGAATCCTATCTTTTTCCAAACTGGCTTTTTTACGCACCAGTAAATCTTCAACTTCATTGTTTAGAACAAGGTCATCCGCAATCAACGTGCGTAATACATCAAATTCTATAGGTGCAGGTTCTTTATTTTCTTCTAGCCATTTAATTGCTAGCAAAGGTCTTAAAACATAAAAATATTTTTTTAGTAATACCTCATCCTCTCGCAAGTAACCACGGTAGTTAGTTTTCGCCATGTGTTTATAGTGGTAAATGCCTTTCTCGTGCATATAAATATCAGGCAATAATCCCCTAACGCTTTGCGCAAAAAAACCATCGTCCACATACACAATCGGCGATTGAATCCATTCTACAAAAGCAGGATTAGATTTCCAAAACAGCATTAAGGCTTTACGAAGATCCCAGCCGTTAATATCTATCTCATCCACAATTGGGTATTCGATTACATCACGCTTGGCTTCTACATTGATATCTAAATACCAATCTTGAGGGTGCGCATAAATAAAGCGCACATCGTAATCGCTATTGGGTGATGCAAAGCCCCAAGCGCGACTGCCTGACTCTATGGCGAATAAGACTTTTACATTGTGTTCTTGCTCTGCTGATTTTATACGGCGCATTATTTCTGCTCGTATTTCTTTATCTATTGAGTTTTTCATTGTTTTAAAGTTAAGCTCATTAGGTTTCAATGTTAAGATTGTTGGACTCTAAATATTTTTTATTTATCTCATTTATTTCTAAAGACTGAGTATTAACAAGCGCTTGATACTGCGTAAAAGTTTGTAGACAAAGCTCATGTTGGTTTTTCAATAATGGAATGATGTCTTTTAGCATTAATGGTTCTTGAGAACCAAAGCCATAGCTAATACCGTTATTTCCATTATCTATCCTAGTCACAAAGCTAGTGTGACCTAACTCAATCCTACGAGAAAACCTATGATTGTATGAATGTCTATAATCTCCAGTATCCGTGCAATATTTTCTATTTGCTATCTTCTCCAGTAAAAGTTTTAGTTTTTTATATTCTTTCCAAGGTTGCCCATACTTGTTAGCAGCTTCAAAGTAAACCTCTTTGTCGATTGGAAAATTGTCAACCCAACCTTCTTCTTTTACTTGATTGGCTTGGTGAGACAAATGCGCAATAGAATAAATGAACCTTGATCTTATAACATAAGGAAAATTGAGTGAAATTGTTGCGATAGGAGAAATAAATTCATTGATCATGAAATGTTTTTTTTTTATCATCATCTTGATTGCCTAAGACTACCTGCCATGAGGTCAGTGCTAGTAAATGCTGCCTTAACTCATTAATAATATTTGCGAGCTCGAGTGCATGTTCCATTAAAAACTGACTATATGCAGCAAATTCAAAACTTAGATTTGAATCAAGCTTGCTCCAACTATAAGGAGCTATTGCAATGGCAGTCTGAGTGTTTTCTCTGACATCAACATATTGATTTAATATTTCTTTCATTTTAATAGCCTTATTTAAAAAAATAAATGAGTCAGATATAAACCTGACTCATGATTACTATTTACCTAGTTTAGATGGAATGCGAACCATATCGTTCATAACACCATCAAGTCCACCATACACATTCAAAACACTAATCTGCGCAGTGATCCTTTCAAGAACTTCCAACTCTTTCAAACGTAACAAGGTGGGATTGCCTTCCATGACTTTGGCGGTGTTATGCAAGGATCGTGTCGCCTGAGTTTCCTCTCGACGACGAATCAAGTTAGCTTCGGCTAATTTTTCCGCTTCCACCACTTTTGCCAAGATCGCTTTCATCTCACCGGGTAACACAATGTCTCTTGCGCCGACTGTTTTTAACACGATTCCGTAATCTACGGTTTTGCCAGCTACGATTTCCAAAATCTGAGAGTTTAGTTTATTTTTATCCACCAATAACTCATCCAATGTTTGTGTTGAAACAACCGTACGCAAGGCTAACTGTAATTCGCGGTAAAGAAAGTCGGTATGATCTGCCAACTCTTCAGACACGCGTTTTGCATCAGACACTTGCCATGTTGCTGATAGATTTACACGCAAACCGACACGGTCTTTGGTCAAGATTTCTTGTCCATTGACTTCCATGTTTTGCAAGCGACAATCAACCTGTTTGATTTTCAAGTTACGGTTAAACTTCCACCACGCATGAATACCTGCTTTTAGCTCGCTGGTGTTCTCACCGTCTACCTCCAAGAAGCCTAAATGACGCTCTAGGATGGTGCTGGTTGTGATTGCACTAACCGCAGAGTTTCTTAACAAAGGCTCTTTTGCTGACAGTACAACGCGCGCTAAGGTTTTATCCAATTTAAAGTCATCAGAAATATCGACTTTGCGTACTTCAATCTCGCCAAAACCAGTCCAATAAGCGCCATGACTTGCCGGTGCTTTAACTTCTTTCAAGATATTATCTTGATACACCAAGCCAACTTCATGCTCACTGGTATTCCAGACTTGCACATGCGCTGCCATTTTTTCTGGGTGTAGTTTTAATACTTTTAACACATCATCATAAACGCCATCTTCAAGCGTTTCGCTGATGTCTACTAAAGTATGATTGAATTGACCTTTCCAATCCCACGTTGTGTGGATACCGGGCATTAATACATCGCAAAACTGTGCATCTTTAAATAATAAAGCGCGGTGTGTTTCAGGAACGATAATTTTAGTTTTCATAAATAACATGGCTTTTCTCCTGTTCTTTGCCTCTTTTTAATTTTAATGAGGCGAGTTAACGATACTTGATCAAGCCATAAATCAAGTCTCAAAAATGTAAAAATGCAAAGCTCCACATACAATCCAGCCTTATGATTTGTATAACTTGGGAAGTATTAATCTGCTTGAGCCTTTTCAAATGGTTCAATATCTTAATATTCATAAGTTACAAACCCACCACAAGGGTGGTATGTATGTTGATAGCGTTAAGTTGTTTGCTTCAATCGTTGTGACTTGAAACGTACGCCTTACCCCATCTGGAGTTCTGCATCGTGTCCCGAAGGACAGTTTGGTTTATTAAACAGTACCCTAACTGTTGCCCTGTTTACTAGACAAGGGCTGGTTCACTAACGGGACTCGAACCCGCTACAGATTGGTCCTTTGTTAAGAGGAGTCAACTGCTCTACCGAATGAGCTATAGTGATATAATCGTTTGCCTTAACCGCTTGGCTATAATGACGTGAGTCATTAGATGGATTCGAACCATCGTATCTACGAGTTACTTAATCCCTGCAAACAGATACACAGCAGTTCAACGAACCTTGTGTCAGGCTGATTGGCTTATGCCAGAACCAGCTATCGCTTGCTTGCAACGATTAAATTCTTTGGTATAACTCCCTTCCTTCATTTAACAAGGGGAGGGAGCTGTACGTAATTCATAAAGAAGATACTGGCTTATTCCAGCGCTACCTCTTTCCTTATTATTTCCTTAATGATTCACCACGAAGGGCACGAAGGTTTAAATAGTTTTCTTCGTGAACTTCGTGTTCTTCGTGGTAATAAATCATCCTTTAACACAAACCACTTGTTTTAAAGTATGCACAATCTCTACAAGATCTTTCTGCGCCTCCATCACTTTTTCAATCGGCTTGTAAGCGGAAGGTGTTTCATCAATCACACTTTCATCTTTACGACATTCAACGCCTTTTACAGCTTTGATATGTTGTTCTAATGAAACCTCCTTTTTCGCCTGTGTGCGTGACATCACTCGTCCCGCTCCGTGGCTGCAACTGCAAAAACTCTCTTCATTTCCCAGTCCGCGGACGATAAATGATTTTGCGCCCATGCTTCCTGGGATTATTCCCATTTCACCTTTGCGTGCGCTTACTGCACCTTTTCGAGTGACCCATACATTTTTATCATAATGGTTCTCTCGACTGATGTAGTTATGATGACAATTTACGGCCACCGCATCACTCGTGAATGGGATTGGAATTTCGTCGTGCAAAGCTTCTAAGGTACGTTCCATCATGACTTCTCGATTGATACGCGCAAAATCTTGTGCCCATGCCACCGACAGTGTGTATTCACGGAACATATCTGAACCTTCTGGAATGTAGGCTAAATCCTTATCAGGAAGATGAATAAAATAGCGCTCCATATCTTTCTTTGCTTGTTCAATAAAGTGCATCCCTATTCTATTTCCAACACCACGGGACCCACTATGCAACATCACCCACACTGCGTTATGCTCGTCTAAACAGACTTCAACAAAATGATTTCCACCACCCAATGTACCTAAATGATTAATGTTGTTTGTATTTTTTAAAAAAGGATACTTTTCTGTCATTATGTTAAAAGCATCATTCAAAGGTGACCAGGCTTTTAATACATCGTCAGGGATATCACTCCACGCTCCTTTGTCTCTTGCTCTACCCTGTATACCTTTTTTAAACACTGAGCGACCATGAGGAACAGCAGCTTCAATACGACTTCTTAATGAGGATAAGTCATCAGGCAGCTGATCTGCGCGTAAGCTTGTTCTTACTGCCATCATCCCACAGCCTAAATCAACACCGACAGCGGCAGGAATAACCGCCCCTACGGTTGGAATAACGCTTCCTATGGTTGCGCCCTTTCCTAAATGTACATCTGGCATTGCTGCTATCCACTTATGAATAAACGGCATTTTTGCCATGTTTTTGAGTTGGTTTTTTGAGTTTTGATCAAACGGTACTCCTCGTGTCCACGATTTAATTGGTGAGTGACCTTTTTCGTGCATCACTTCATATGTGTTTTCAAAATTTGTTTTTGATCTTTTCATGGTTTATATCCTTCATCACTCATTGATGTGTTAATTGTTGTTCTTAATATTGCAATGGCTGTGCCAAAAATTAGTGATGGTTTTTTATTTTTTATAACCTATTGTTTTTGTTTATGTATTTATACTTCCGTTTGTTTTATTGCTTGTTTGGTGTTATTGGGCGTAAAATAACTTGTATTTATTTTGATAGTTTTATATTTATATGAATAATATTATTGTTGGTATTTTAGGGCAAAGACTCGACCACGTCGGGTTTGGCGCAAAACGCTGGTTTCGGTGGCGACCTACTTTATCACTGTTGCAACACCATGATTTTCAGGTCGATGAAATTGTACTTTTATATGAAAAGCATAATGAGGAGCTGCTTGACTTAACTGTGAAGGATATTGAGCAGACTTGTCTTTCTATAAAAATAACGCCTTATCTTGCCGAGGTCAGCGACCCCTGGGATTTTGAACAGGTTTATAGTGAGTTACATGATTTTGCACATAACTATCCCTTTAACACCGAGAAAAATAATTATTTTTTTCATATCACTACAGGTACGCACGTATCACAAATTTGTATCTACTTGCTTAATGAGGCCAATTATTTCCCTGGGAAACTAATTCAAAGCTCACCTAGCAAGGCAAGTCCGTCTGGGACATTTAGAATCATTGATTTGGATTTATCCCGTTATGATCAAATAGCGACGCGTTTTCATAAAGAGTCGCAGGAAAGTATTAGTCATTTAAAAAGTGGTATCCAAACTAAAAATAAACGCTATAACCAACTAATTAGTGAAATTGAAAATGTCGCAATACGCTCCACTGCACCTATTTTATTAACAGGGCCAACAGGGGTAGGGAAATCGCAGCTAGCGAAAAAGATTTATGAATTAAAACAACAGCGCACCCAGCTGTCAGGCAAGCTGATCGAAGTTAACTGTGCAACTTTACGAGGCGATAATGCGATGTCTACCTTGTTTGGGCATGTAAAAGGTGCTTATACAGGTGCTATCAACCAACGGGCTGGTTTATTAATGGAGGCTAATAATGGCTTACTCTTTCTTGATGAAATTGGCGAACTGGGGCAGGATGAGCAAGCCATGTTGCTTCGCGCTATTGAGGAAAAGGCGTTCACGCCCTACGGTTCTGATATAGAGGTGCGCAGTGACTTCCAATTAATTGCAGGCACAAATCGTAATTTATACCAGCGCATTGAGGAAGGAGAGTTCAGGGAGGACTTGCTGGCGCGTATTAATTTATGGAGTTATCAGCTACCCTCTTTGAAAGATCGTTGGGAAGATATTGAGCCAAATATTGATTATGAATTGCGTCGTTATGCACAAGAAAATAACCAGAAAATTAGTTTTAATAGGACGGCTCGTTCAAAATATTTAGCCTTCTCTCTTAGTTCTTACGCAACATGGGAGGCAAACTTCCGTGATTTGAATTCCAGTATCACCCGCATGGCTACCTTGTCAAATGGCGGTAGAATTACCGAAGAAATTGTAGATAAGGAAATCCATCGCTTACAAATAGACTGGAGCGGTAGTAAGAATGTAAAGCAAGAAGAGGACGATGATCAATTAAAAAAGCTACTTTCCAAAGAGGTCTTTGATGCGCTGGATTTGTTCGATCAAGCTCAGCTAATAGAGGTCATTAAAATCTGTCAAAATAGTAAAAGCATGGCGGATGCAGGGCGCAAACTGTTTAATAAAAGTCGGCTACAAAAAACAGTAAGTAATGATTCTCAACGGCTCAAGGTTTATTTGAATAAATTTGGTTTGAGTTTTAAGGATTTTTAGGCAATAAAAAGCCTTGGGCTTGCCAAGGCTTTTTATATTAAGCTATTTTTGTTAGTTTAATTTACAGCCATTACCTGTAAATGAGCTGGTTGCTCCAGACTTTTCGAGAATGGTTCCACTGAGGCTGGTTTTGCTTATAAAACCACTAATTTTACTGCCGTCATCTGTCTTAGCATTAGAAAATTGTGCGCTGCTCTCTTTACCAGTGATATTAGCCTCTTTGCCTGTTTTTACATCATAAGTCTTTCCAGTCAGTCTATTGCTAGAATCCTTATCGATAGCAAGTACACCTAGGTCATTATCGCTATTGCCTTTAAAAATTGCATTGTAACGATACGACGCGCCACCATTGCCACCTGTGCGCTTAGCAATAAATGTACCTTTCTTTTTGCTGTCATCTTTATTAACCCATGTGCCTTCTAAAACATTACTGCCTGTAAGTTGGCCTGATAATTTAATACCTGATGCCGATAGACTTACAAATTTTCTGCTTTGAGTATCATAATTAATTGATGTTGTTTTGCTTATTAAAGAAGGCACAAAGTTGCCTGACTTATCGGTATTAAACAAAGTACCTTTTATATCGCCAGTGGATGGGTCAAGTATTAAAGCTATATTGCCACTTTCTGAACCGTTGTACGTACCTGTAAAAGCACCTGCGTCACTACAGCGCTCGGTTGTTTTTATTGTTTCAAGGGTGCTAGTAAAGTGTGTTTTAGCTTCATCTGATGTGGGAAACTTATGAGCCTCGCCATCTGCTGCTGTAGCATCAATAGCCATATCAAAAGCCTTAGATGTAGGGAATGGTACAGACTTAAAATTTATAGCACCCCAAGATTTTGCTTTTTGTTGTACTTTTTTGCTGATTTCTATGCCATTCGCAGGATTATTATCCTTATCTAGCATCATTAAAAAGCGTACTCGATTAAGTACTTCGGGCGTATCGACTTTGCCATTTTTGACTAAGTCTTTAGGTGTCATTACATTTTTAGCTTTTGCTGAGCCTAAATTAACACCGCCAACAGAGAAGGAAACATCGCTGTTTTCTTCGTATTTGAATTCGCCATTTTTACCTGTGGTTCCTTCCTGTCCACCGGATGCGTAATGCAAACCTTGCACGTTGCTATCTTTGAAAACACCGCTATAAACTTTAACTTTAGAGCCGCCGCCACCGCCACCACAGGCAGTAACGCCAAGCGCTAGTAATGAAATAATAGCAAGTTGATTGAATTTTATTTTAGACATATTTATCCCCATAAATAATAGTTATTTTTAATTAGCCGACGGTAAGTCTATCACAGCTTTGGCGACACACATAATCAGCTTGCATAGTTAGTAAACGAGAGGGCTGCTTAGTTCAATAATTATAGACGTACGTTTTTGACATAGCAGTACGTTAATTGTAGTATCAATCTATGATAAAAGAAAATCCACAAACAAACAGTTACATTACTCCCTCAAAATTAAGAGAGGATATTTACAATATTCTTGATTCTGTTATCGAAACAGGGGAGGTCGTTGAAGTTAAGCGTAAAGGTCAGATTATTAAAATAGTGCCTCCGCAGAAAGCGAAGAAACTGGATAAGCTAATTCAGCATAAAAATGTTGTCGAAGGCGACAGTGAAGATTTAGTCAGCATGGATTGGAGTGAAGCGTGGAAGCCCTCTATTTAGATACACACGTACTGGTTTGGCTCTACCAAAAAAATTTAAAAAAGTTTTCTACCTCCATGCTAAACCTGCTTGAAAAGCATGATTTGCTGGTGTCACCGATGGTTGTTTTAGAATTAAAATTTCTTTTTGAAATTGGGCGATTGAAAGTAGAACCCATGAAAGTGTTATCTAGCCTTCAAAAAACAATAGGTCTTGCAGTTTGTAATGATGCATTTTCAATAACAGTTTATGAAGCTATGGATTTAGATTGGACGCGCGATCCTTTTGATCGAATAATTGTGGCGAATGCCTCCGTTTTTAACGCCAAGCTAATGAGCAAGGATGCTAGTATATTAAAAAACTATGCTCATGCTGTTTGGTAGTTTTTGATCAGGTTCTTATGAAAAATAGCTAAAACACACTGGTTTTTCTTGCGACATGCTTTCGTTAAGCAGCTTATAAATAATACTTTAATAATAATAAAATTCTTTTATCTTTTTAATCTCAAATTTAGGTAAAATGCACAAATGCCTAAAAATCCCACACCCAGTCCCGCTAAAAAAACTGTTAAGTCAAAGCCGCAACACACCCCAATGATGCAACAATTTTTGCGGATTAAATCAGAGAATCCTGAGCTTTTATTGTTCTATCGCATGGGAGATTTTTACGAGTTATTTTTTGATGATGCTAAGCGTGCAGCTGAAATTTTAAACATCACGTTAACTGCGCGGGGCAAGGCGAATGGTGAACCGATTCCGATGGCGGGGATTCCGTATCATGCGGCGGAGCAATATTTGCCTCGGCTTTTAAAGCAGGGGATTTCAGTCGGTATTTGCGAGCAAATTGGCGACCCTGCCACCTCAAAAGGTCCTGTCGAGCGCAAGGTCGTGAGGATTCTTACGCCCGGTACGGTGACTGATGATTTTTTATTAGAGGAGCGTCGTGATAATTTATTGGTCTCTGTTTATGCACGCGAGAATCGTTTTGGCATCGCTTGCATTGATTTAAGCAATGGTCGTTTTGTGGTGCAGCAGGTGGCTGATCAAGCAACCTTAATCAATGAAATGGAAAGGCTTCAACCGGCTGAAATTTTAGTCGAAGAAGATGCTTTATTGGGTAACGGCGAAGCACTGTTAAATTCCGAGAACTACCCCATCACCAAACGCGCACCGTGGCATTTTGATGAAGATAGCGCCCGAACCTTATTACAAAAACAACTCGGCACCAAAGACCTTGCCGGTTTTGGCTGTGATGATTTACCCAGCGCGGTGATAGCGGCGGGTGCGTTATTGCAAT
>JALSJU010000078.1 GCA_026989145.1 Thiotrichaceae bacterium | reverse complement strand
ACATTATTTTTTTCTGAAAAACACATGTGCCCTGGCCCTGTGCGGATACCTATATCAATATTATTTGCAATCTTCCAACGATCAACATCAATAACGCTCATAGCACCACCTGCCATACCAACATACAAGTGCTTATTATTCGGTGCAAAATCACCATTGTGACCACCAGGAATTCCTGGGTAAAAACAATCAACTGGAAAATCATTATTCACATCTTGATCCCTACTACGAATAACACCTTCACTCGCAAACAATGCATTATAGCGTCTCTCACGTTCACGACTTGGACCCGTTAGCGCCTGCCTAAAAGTACTACGATAAATACTAATACACGATTGCAAAATACGATCGGCTTTAGCTTTTGAGAAAATTTGTGTACGCTCTAAATCCATACGGCGCTCAAGAACAAGACCTGCGGTTGTCAATTTTAATTTTAATAAAGCATGCGGAACACCAACACTGTAATCATTCCCATTAACATGCTCACCTTCCTCAATCGCATAAAAATCAGCTTGCTGACTTCCTGGCAAATTCGTTCTATCACGGTTCACTATCTGATGGATTGAGGTTCGTGTAGGCAAATGATTCATCAATGTTGCAGTAATTCGTGACCCGACTTGTTGCACACGATAGGTAGAAATTTGATTATTGGTTCTATCAACAATAGCAGCAATATCAGGGGTCAACCAATACGGGTGACCACTCACCTGCGTACCACCATGTGAACCTGTAACACATTGATACTTAGTCGCGCCTGCAATGGTATTTGCATCCGCATGGCTTAATAATTGTGAACCATCCGTTAACGTACAGTCTACATTTTCACCAATTGTTCCGACCACTTCATCGGTTTCAACATTGATAAACGATCCCATCGGGCGATTAGCCGCTGCCATTAAAATAACCTTGTACTTATCATTATAAGCATCACCAGAGCGTGGCATATGCGTAAGCGGAATTTGTTGAGAGTTATTCATTGAAGTTGTGCCATTTTGATCTTTGATCAAATCAATCACATTCACAAAACCAGAGCCTTTCGGTACACCATAAAGCTTACTGTTAAACCCGTTATCGGCATGATGCCCTAAATTACCTGGCATATTAAGTGTGTTTACCAACGACATATTTGCAATATCAACCTCAAGAATTCGATTTCCCGCTGATGATGTTGGAGTAGTATTATGCTCGTCCGCATAGAACGCATGAATCGGCCCAGCAACCGTGGTTTGTGACATCATAGTCGCGACTAAAGTCATACTACTGAAAAGCAGCTTTCCAGTATGCCTGACCGTCACTTTATTATTTAGTAACATTTGCTCATATCCTCATTGGTTATTAATGACTATCACTATTTTGAATAACTCAGTGCGCTAAAACGATCTATTACAGAACATCAGACACTGCTACCGTACGAATAGATAAAAGAGATATTTTTTAAAATAAACGGTAAAATAAACGGTAGTGAATCAGCGATAACCAAAGGATGAAACATGCTAATTTCTAATTTAGAATTTATGACAGGTAAAAAAATTATTAAACATATTGGACTGGTTCAGGGTAGTTCAGTACGTGCAAAGCATGCTGGCAGGGATATTATGTCGGGGATTAAAAATATGTTTGGTGGTGAACTCACCGCCTATACTGAGCTATTGCAAGAGTCCCGCGAGGAAGCTACCGAACGGATGATTCAACAAGCTGAAGCGGTTGGCGCAAATGCTGTTTTAAACGTGCGTTTTTCAACCTCCAGCATTACTGCTGGGGCGGCTGAAATATACGTGTATGGCACTGCGGTTATTATTGAGTCTGACACCTCAACTAGCGCTGTAGCTTCTTAAATGGAACAATTAATTGCCACATTAGTTTTTGTTACTTTAGGTTTTTTCTTTGGAAGACGTGCCGAGAAAAAACACTACACCAGCCTGATTGAGCGTGAAGAAAAACTCAATGCGCTACCTGTTATCGCCAGTCGCATTCCCCCTTATGATGCACCATATGAACAAAGCTTAGTCTCCGGCAGTGTAGTCATTGCCAATGATTACTTTAAAGCCTTTGTTGCGGGTTTACGCAACCTATTTGGAGGCAAGGTTCGTAGCTATGAAACCTTATTAGATCGCGCTCGGCGTGAGGCTGTTTTACGCATGAAGGTACAGGCAAAAAAGCAAGGCGCAGATTACGTGTTTAATGTGAAGTTTGAAACATCCAATATTTCGGGACAATACAGCAAGAAATTACCCATTGTTGAAGTGCATGCCTACGGCACGGCCTTGAAAAAAATTGCTTAGCTTTTTTGATATAAACACAATGAGACTTTAATATAAAACAGAGATGGAATACCAAAACAAACAACCACCCGAAGGAATTAACACCAGTAAACAACACCCTTTTAAAGAGTTTTCTACACTGTTAATTGCTGCGTTAGCACTGGTCTTTATTGCCACTTTAGTACTCGGTGTCGGCGGTGGCTGGTTAGCAGGAAAACTCCCTATTAGTGCTGAAAATAAAATCGCAGCACTTTACGATATTACCCAACATACTGATACCGCAGAACATCCTAAATTAGCTAAATACCTACAAAGCCTTGCCGACAAAATCAGTAAAGCACAAAACCTCCCCCCCGATATGCACATAACCGCGCATTATATGAATAGTCCCACCGTCAATGCCTTTGCCACATTAGGCGGAAACCTCTTTATCTACCGAGGTTTATTAGAAAGATTACCCAATGAAAACACCCTTGTTACTCTACTCGGCCATGAAATCGCCCACGTCAAATATCGGCATCCGATAAAATCGCTAGGTCGTGGAGTGCTAGTGGGTATTGCAATGTCCACCGGTAGCGCAAATGCGCAAATTTTAGGCGATGCAGGCTTATTAACCGTTTTAAAATTCAGCCGTGATATGGAAAAACAAGCTGATAAAGAAGCAATGCAAACTCTGCAAACCCTCTATGGACATATAGATGGTGGCGCTAAACTCTTTAAAATATTTCATGAAATGCGCGATAGCATGGATGCAGACGAACCTGCCGAGCTATTTAGTACCCACCCTTTAGATCAAGATCGTATCGATAGTTTTACTCAAACTGCAAAACAAAAGGGTTGGAGCGAAACAGGTAATTTAACACCACTTCCCGATTTCTTCGAAAAAGCATTTGAATAAGGCAACTTACACCGTAATAATCTGACTATGAATTACTTTAAATATATTAAATGGGTAAGCGCCGTTGCCTTCTACTACTTTTTTAACCATAGCTTTTTTGCAGGCTTTGTCGGGTTATTTGTTGGAGCCTTTGCAGCTTTCAAACTCTCTGGCGGCTTAGTAGGGCAACTTAGTGGCTTCGGCAATGTCGGCAGTATTACCGGCATAAAGACCAAGCGACAATCTCTCTTCTTTAAAACTGCCTTCACCTTAATGGGCAAAATAGCCAAAGCTGACGGGCGCGTTTCAGAACAAGAAGTGCAACATGTCGAAAAATTCATGACCCAGCTCAACATGAGCCCTGCGCATCGAAAACAAGCGATTAATCACTTTAAAACAGGTTCAAACGCTAATTTTGATATAGAACCACTCATTGCCGAATTTAACTCAGCAACGCTCCAGTCGCCCAATTTAAAACAAATGCTAATGGTTTATTTAGCCCGCGTTGCACTGGCCGATGGGCAGCTACACCAAAATGAAGCCACATTAATGCAGGATATTGCGCAACAACTCGGCTACTCACCACAAGCCTTTGCACAATTAATGGCAATGCTCCAAGGGCAAGATCAGTTTGCAGGTGGGAGCTACCACCAAGGCGGCGCAGGCAGTATGGGTGGCTATACCTCGGCGAGAGCGATTGAATCAGCCTATCAAGCATTAGGAGTCACAAAAGACAACAGCGATGCTGAAATTAAAAAAGCCTACCGCAGGCTGATACGTGAATACCACCCAGATAAACTGATGGGCCAAGGCTTGCCAGAAGCAATGATAAAAGAAGCTACGGAGAGGTCGCAAGAGATTCAGGCCGCTTATGATTTAATTAAAAAATCGCGATGATAAAAAATAACAGTTAAAAAATAAGCTCATTTAACGGCTGTAGAGTTAGCTCCTGTTAATAAAAATATTTGTTCAAGTAAGCACAGTACACTCTACCCAGGGGATACCATCGAAGTACATTATGTATACTCAACAGCACAGGTAAAACCAGGGCCAACTTTAGGCTCCTGTTTGAATGATGCTATTACAAACCCACAACTACGAGTAGAAGCACAAATATTTGTATTAGTGAATGATAAGAATGCTTTAGATTTTGGAAAATTAACTGCGGTTAGTCGAAAAAACAATTTATATCAAGCATCTAATATACCATCCAATACAGGGTCACCTGTTAGATATGCTGGCTCAACAACAGGCCCCCTATAATGAAAAAGGTTCACCTTTCCAAGTAACTTGGAGCGTTCGTCCCAAAGTTGCAAAAGTGAATATTGAAACAGTTGGGAATTGGTGTAAAGGAAATATTTTTGATGAAGATCATGGACATGGCGTCAGAAATATCGTTAAAAATCCTAAGCTACTATCCAAGATAATTCGCTAAATATATGAGGTTCGGAGACTGTAACTAATTCTGTGTAACTACTACAACCAACATCGGCACTTCCTTCGGAAGGTGCTTATTCTTTCGAAAGAGATTGATGGCTTCGCTAAAACGGTTATCAGATCACTTCGTAGTGGCTGTGTCCGTTGCTACTACCAACATCGGCACTTCCTTCGGAAGGTGCTTATTCTTTCGAAAGAGATTGATGGCTTCGCTAAAACGGTTATCAGATCACTTCGTAGTGGCTGTGTCCGTTGCTACTACCAACATCGGCACTTCCTTCGGAAGGTGCTTATTCTTCGAAAGGTATTGATGACTTTGCTACAACGGTTATCAGATCACTTCGTATTGACTGTGTCCGTTGCTGCAACCAACATCGGCACTTCCTTCGGAAGGTGCTTATTCTTCGAAAGGTATTGATGACTTTGCTACAACGGTTATCAGATCACTTCGTATTGACTGTGTCCGTTGCTGCAACCAACATCGGCACTTCCTT
>JALSJU010000077.1 GCA_026989145.1 Thiotrichaceae bacterium | reverse complement strand
ACCAACATCGGCACTTCCTTCGGAAGGTGCTTATTCTTCGAAAGGTATTGATGACTTTGCTACAACGGTTATCAGATCACTTCGTATTGACTGTGTCCGTTGCTGCAACCAACATCGGCACTTCCTTCGGAAGTGCTTATTCTTTCGAAAGAGATTGATGGCTTCGCTAAAACGGTTATCAGATCACTTCGTAGTGGCTGTGTCCGTTGCTACTACCAACATCGGCACTTCCTTCGGAAGGTGCTTTATCTTCGAAAGTTATTAGTGACCTTGCTAAAACAGTTATCAGATCACTTCGTAGTGGCTGTGTCCGTTGCTACTACCAACATCGGCACTTCCTTCGGAAGGTGCAACGATGTACTTTCCAGCGCCTAGGGCGCTCTGGAAAGCAACTTATCCACAACTAATTAACAGTATCTTCCCCTTACTGTTCTTATGCAAAGCAGTTAAACTACACACATGTCAGCTATCCTAGAACCCCAAAACGAACCGTATAATAATCTTGTTGATGATCTCAGTGAGCTTCAACAGCTTAAAGTGCCGCCACATTCTATTGAGGCAGAGCAATCTGTATTGGGTGGCTTGCTACTTGATAACCGTGCCTGGGATAAGGTTGCAGATGTGCTGGATGAACATGATTTTTATCGCCATGATCACCGCCTTATTTTTCGCTCGATTGCCGTACTCGCGGAGGCGGATAAACCGCTGGATATTATCACCTTGTCAGAATGGCTTAAAAGTCGTGATGAGCTTGAGAATGCGGGCGGGCTTGCCTATTTAGGCACGTTAGCTAAAGATACACCTAGTGCGGCTAATATTCGTGCTTATGGTGAAATCGTTCGTGAAAAATCTGTTTTACGTCAGCTGATTAGTATCGGCACTGAAATCACTGATGATGGCTTTAATGCGGGTGATCGTGCTAGTAAAGAGTTGCTCGATGAGGCAGAAAAGAAAATCTTTGAAATTGCCGAGCAAGGTAACCGCCAGCAAGATTTTCAAAACATCAAAACACTCTTAAAAACCACCTTACAAACGATTGAAGAACGTGGTAAATCAGGCGATGCACTCACTGGGGCATCTACTGGTTATGCTGATTTGGATGAGAAAACTTCGGGCTTACAAAAAAGTGATTTAATCATTGTTGCTGGTCGTCCTGCGATGGGTAAAACGACTTTTTCAATGAACCTTGCCGAATTTATCGCGATTAATGATAAAAAACCGGTTGCCATTTTTAGTATGGAAATGCCTGCTGAACAACTTATTTTGCGTATGTTTGCTTCGATCGGGCGCGTCCCTTTAAATGATATTCGCTCTGGTAAAATCCGTGAAGATGATTGGCCCCGTATCGGCATGGCAGTTAAAACCTTCGGTGAAACCAAGTTATTTATTGATGATACAGCCGCTCTATCCCCCACTGAAATTCGCGCAAAATGTCGGCGTCTTGCGCGCGAGCATGGTGAGCTAGGCTTAATCGTCATTGACTATATTCAGTTAATGCAATCAGGTAGCGCATCAGATAACCGCGCGGCTGAAATTTCTGAAATATCACGTGGTTTAAAGCAACTCGCCAAAGAAATGAACTGTCCTGTTATTGCGCTTTCTCAGCTCAACCGCTCACTTGAGCAGCGCCCCAATAAACGCCCTATCATGTCAGATTTACGTGAATCAGGCGCTATTGAGCAAGACGCGGATATTATTATGTTTATCTACCGAGATGAAGTTTATAACGAAGACACACCCGACAAAGGCATGGCAGAAGTGATTATAGGTAAACAAAGAAACGGTGCGATTGGCACGGTACGCCTAACCTTTACTGGAAAGTACACCCGCTTTGATAATTTCATGCCGGATGTTTATGCACCTGAACATTAGCTAGCAAGTTATCTAGTAAATTATGAAAAGATCATCACGCGTAACGGTTAACCCTTCAGCACTACAACACAACTTGCAAGTCGCTAAAAACACCGCGGTTAATTCAAAGGTTAACGCTGTCATTAAAGCCAATGCATATGGGCATGGTGCTGTTGCTACCGCTGGTATTCTTTATCCATACACCGACGGCTTTGCGGTATCTTGTATTGCCGAGGCCATTGAACTACGCCAGGCTCATATTGATTTACCCATTACCGTTTTACAAGGCCACCAAAGTATTGATGATTTACGCATTGCGCAACAATACCAACTGCGTTTAACGGTGCACGATACGCGCCAACTCAGTTTGCTAGATCAATACACGCACCACTACCGTTTTGATTTAAATATTAAAATTGATACCGGCATGCACCGCTTAGGCTTTCACCTTGAGCAAACACAGCCTGTTTACAATACGCTAAAAACACACCGTTGCGTGAACCCTGATACCCTCATCCTGATGACTCATTTAGCTTGTGCTGATGACGTCGATACGACTTACACTACGCAACAGCTTCGCACGTTTAATGAAGCAAGCAAAGCAATTAACATACCAAAATCAATTGCAAATTCTGCGGGTATTTTGGCTCATAAAGAAAGCCATGCTAATTGGATTCGCCCAGGAATAATGCTTTACGGCAGCTCTCCTTTTTCACATAAACACCGAGATGATTTAAACCTAAAAGCCTGCATGACTTTCAACGCCCCAGTGATTGCTGTTCACACACTGAAAAAAGGGGACTCAATCGGTTATGGCGCAACGTGGAAATGCCCAAGTGATATGAGCGTGGCGGTTATTGCCTGTGGCTATGCCGATGGCTATCCGCGTCATGCAAAATCAGGCACGCCCGTGTTTATTCACGGTGAAGAGGCGCCACTTATTGGTCGAGTGTCTATGGATATGATTGTGGTAGACATTGATCACTTAAAAGAAAACAATATTCAAACCGGTGATATTGCAGAATTATGGGGTGAAAATATCAGCATCGATTCAGTTGCACAAAATGCCGAAACGATCAGCTATGAACTGCTGTGTAACGCTGGAAATCTTTGCTCACACCATAGTTTCTAGTCATTTCTATTCATTAGAACAACTTACTTTGAGACATTTTGGGAACTAAAATAAAAAAATAAACTCTTAAACCCGAGTGTTACAACTATTGTGACAACAATATATTATCTTCAGAATTAGGAGAAGAAATTATGAAATTACGTTCAAAAGCCATTTTCACCAGTGGACTTATCGCCTTAACACTTTCATCGTCAGTACTTATGAGTGGCTGTAGCAATGTAAGTCGCGAGCAAGATCACACTATCGCGGGCACAATTGTAGGTGGCGCAATCGGTCGTCAGTTTGGTAAGGGCGATGGACGTGATGCAATGACCATTATTGGCGCCATTGCAGGTGGCATGATTGGCGGCAAGGTTGGCCGTGAATTAGATCGTGAAGACCAACGTAAAGTCAGTCAAACACTAGAAAGAGCGCCAAACTACCAAAAAGTCGCGTGGAACAACCCAAATACCAACACACAGTACAAGTTCACCCCGGTCAACCGTTATGAGGGAAAAGTCAATGGATCACGCACTGTTTGTCGTGACTATGTCATGGATGCTTGGATTGATGGTCGTATGCAACAAGTCCGAGGAAGAGCTTGTAAAAACACCCAAGGTCAATGGATTAATGCTACATAGAAACCTTTATTAAATACTGTAAATAAACCTAAATAAAAAGGAGCTTTTGCTCCTTTTTATTTAGCATCCAATCTGGTTTATTACCCGTATAAACTACTTACTAAATCACTTACTCACTACTGGTGTACCCATGACAATGAAACAATTACTTGCCTTATCAAGCTTACTATTAGCCAGCTTAACAACTTCAACGCTCTACGCTAAAGTACCGGGCATTACTACGGGTGAACAGCTCCAAGCATCCGCTGAAAAACGTACCAAAATTATCAGTACGGCAGAGTTAAAAAAAGCACTGGACGAAGACTTAGATATGGTGCTGATAGATGTTCGATTGCCTTCAGAAATCAAAGCGATGGGCGGTGCGATTAAAGCTGCACAAAACCGTAATATTCCGCGTGGATGGCTTGAATACCGTGTAACTAGCGTAGCACTTAGCAAAGACACACCCATTGTTGTTTATTGTGGCGCAGGTATTAGAACACCCTTAGCAGCAGATACCTTACAAAAAATGGGTTATACCAATGTTAAAAATTACTCCGCAGGATTTCTCGGTTGGCGTGATGCGGGAATGCCCGTCGCTAAAGGAAACTGATTAACAGCTGCATCGAACAAAACACGAGTCTCAACATTCCTCTCAAATATGACGACTCATATATTTTATGATTCTTTTTCCTGAAGTTGCTTTACGCGACTTTCCATTTCATTATACTTTTTAAAAATAGCCTGGGCGCATTCTAAAACCACATCCCCCTCGGCCGTTAACGAAACTCTGTTATGAGAACGATTAAATAGTTGTGTATTTAAACGCTCTTCCAAACGGCGTATCTGAAAGGTAACGGCAGGTTGCGTCATTTCTAACGACTGCGCGGCTTTTGTAAAACTAAGAAACTTTGCAACTTCGCTAAAGACTTCTAACCTTCTATCTGACATGTTTTTCACCTTGTTTATTAAGTAGCTATCACTATAATTTAATTTTATTAAAAAAGTCAGTTTCAAGCACGATGTTACGGTAACCTTTAGAAGCCAAATATGTTAGATTAACGCTCATTCAGAAATAACTTAGCGGAGCATTGCGTGACCCAACCACTAAACACCACGCCAACGACAATTTACCCAGTTGAACAAGCGTTTAAGTCCCCTTTAATCATTACCGCACTGTTGGTTTTATTGCCTTCCTTAGCCTTATATTGGTTTATGGGTGATTCAACCAATATGCCACGCGCATTTAAGTTATTTTTTGGCAATTGGATCTCACCCATTATTCTATGGTTTTTTTGTGCCAGTTTTTTTCATTTGTGGCTTAAAAAAGGCAAACTAATAAAAGAACAAGCGCAAAGTCAAAATCTATCAAAAACCATCTTTCCATCACTCATAGCTGAAGCTACAGATGACAAAATTGAGCTCAATAAGAACCTTTTAACAAAGGCAGAATCGGAAGGTGTTGCTGATAATAATTTACTCATTACCCGTCTATTTCTATTTTTAAACCACAATGACAGCGAAGTTGATGATGGCTTTGGAATAAAGGAAAAAGAGCAATTAAAAGGCTCATTCGCCCTGCCCCGCTTTATGATTTGGGCAATCCCAATTTTAGGTTTTATCGGCACCGTTTGGGGCATCAGTAACGGTATCGCACACTTCTCCGACGCCATGACTAACACAGGATCCGTTACCGACGTATCTACCATGCTAAAAGAAAACTTACCGTTAGTAACTAACTCACTTGCTACTGCATTTGATACAACTTTATTAGCACTTTTATTGAGCATTCCCTTAATGATGTTAATGCTTACGCTTGAGAAATCTGAAGAAGCCTATTTAATTGACTTGGATGAACGCTGGTTTCATGAAATCAAACCTGCATTGCAAGAAAAAGGCTTTGTAGCGCACGCTACAACAGCGACATCAGGGGTATTAACATCAGGTACGAGCAATAATAACGTAACAGCTGATAGCTCAAAACAAGTAGCAATTGAAATCAAGCAACTCGGTACCCAAGTCAAAGCACTGCAAGAAACCATGGAAGACTTGTATGAAACAGTGTTTACCGCAAAAATTGAAAACAAAAAGTCATTCACCAAGTAAAGCAAAGTGAAGAAAAATGATTAAATACTCCCCTATTAATACGTTTTTCTCTACAACCCTCGGTGTAAGTTTTTGCTCTCTCTGTGTAATAAAGTTGGCTCAATAAATGGCTCTTTCCCGCGCAAAACGATACGCTTTATACAACCAGCAAGATAAGCTAGAGATTAGCCTATTCCCGTTTTTGAGTATTTTTCTGTGTGTCATGGGGGTACTGTCGTTTATCAATGTACTCAGCAGTTTTAGTGCGCCACAAAAAATAGAGCTAACGGCGCAACTCGAAACTGGTTACAAAGTTGCCTACCAAATTTTTAACCTACCCGATGGCATTATTAGCGTACCGCCAACAAAATACCTGCGAAAGCTACAAACAGCGACAAACAACGATGATGATAAAGACACCATTGAGACTATTATTCTACAACGCGAAAGCCAGCTAAAAAAACTGGAAAATCATACGGGTACTGTAATGGCACTTGCCAAAGACCCTGATATTGATAACGTGCTGAATATTATGCGAAATATACGTTCACTTAATGAAATTGCTTTACGCGCGAATTATCTTTACGAAGAGTTTTTATTATTTGGTATTTACCCCAACGGTGGCCAAGCATATCAAAAAGTACGTGATGTAATGACCTTAACCGAAGATTCACGCGCGATTAGCGTAGGGCTAGAGCCCTTAGATTCCAACTGGACGTTAAACTTAAACAAGCTTAACAAGGCAAGCCAATGAAAGACCTCATCAGCCTAGACTCATTAACTGATATCGTATCGAATTCTGTTGGTATTCTAATTATTTTTGCCGTGATTAACCTGATTCACGATGACAACAAGACCTATCAACTCGAGATCCCCATTGAACATGCGACGGAATTAAGCCCAGTATTTTTTATCAGTAAAGATGATCACTTATTGCAAATGGACACAGATAAATTGTTTGCCAATGCCACGTTGCAAGCAACCAATGGAGCTGCCGCCAATAAACGCCTGTTTCCATTAGATTACTCTGGTTTGCTCGGCAAAATTGATCAAGACAATGGCATTTCATTTTACGCCCGTGACACCACCGAATGGGACCCATTTCAAGACATAGACAAACGCCAATCTAAACTTCGTCAAAAACTTGATAGCATCAACCCTAAAACACATTTTGCTTACTTTTTTGTCTATGATAGTAGTGAAAACGGCGCTGCCATTGGGAGTGGTTTTGAAGCATTTCGCAAGGCCCGAGAATACCTTAAAACGCGCGCCATAAAAACCGGCTGGCAACCCGTGAACAGCGAAGCACCGACACATATTTGCGACCGAAGCTTTAGCCCACGCTGTGCCTATTTACCCTCCTATTTAGGGAGCCAATAAGCATATGCCAAACAACAAGAAAAACAATGTAAAAGCCCCTTTTCGCTTATTAAAGGCCAACTGGAATCTCGCACCGAATACATCTTTAGAAGACTTGTTAAGCCATGCGCAAAACAAGCTAAACAATGATCCTGAAAACCCAGAACTAATTTATAATATTGCAGAAATTCAGCGCCATTTAGGTGAACTAGATGCCGCAAATAGCAGTTATAAAGATGTGGTACAAGCGACCCATGCTAAAACCGAACAACGCTCACTCGCTTTAGAAAATCGACTCAAAAAAGCCCGTAGCCATACCCGCAAAAAGTTATTGTTAGTCACCCTGTTACCCTTGTTAGCGATGGCACTAATCGCCACAGCTTTATGGAACACTTTAGCAGAGCCTGAACCTATTCCTGAAGAAGCCAACCCTGAAAAATTTGCCTTTACCGAATGGTTAGCCAAACAGCAAATGGTACAAATTATTACCACCTTGCAAAAACAAAACCCTGAATTGTCTTTTGACTTTAGCCGTCAAGCCAGCAACAAACAGTCACCAATGGAGTTTATGCAATCGTTAATGCGCGAAGATGCGATTCAAAAAATGAAGCGTGACCAGCAAAATGCTAAAAACAATAAGGATGCAAAAAACAAAAACGGCCAACCGCTGTTCCAGTGCTCCAAAGAAGCTGCGATTAGTTGCCCGGCGAAAGACATCCCCAATGCGCCGGGCGAACGTCGTAAAGAAGTCGTATTACTGATGGAAGCGTATCGCTCCATTTTAGAAAATGAGCAAGATTGCGAGAAAATTGAATCATCAATTAGAAGTATCGGCGAACAGCTACAATGGCGAGAATCAGAAAGCCGTATTAAAGCCGATTTAGAAGATTTTGCGGTTGAGTGTTTTTATCGCACCAAAAACGTAGAAAAAACTATAGAACATGCACGTAAACTACAATGTACCGGTGACGCAGGCTACATCAATAGCGTGTACTGGTATCTTACTGCCATCAACCATCATGCGGGTGACACTAATAAGGCTGAAACGTCTTACCAATGTTTTCAAGAAGCCACCAACTACATTGAAAAAAATAACGATTTCAGCCCCGCCTATGTCGCTTCTCGTCACCGTGAGTCTGGCGCGTTGGCATGGCTGTATTTTAATGATTTAGCAACCGCTACAAACGAATTAGAAAAAGCCCGTAACATATTGAAACGTATCAAAAAGAAAACACCAACTGTGCTAGAAGTTGCCGGTGAAATTGATCTCGACCTGTTAGAAACCTACGTCACCGCCAATATTGATAACGAGACTTTTGAGTCACTACTCCAAGACATTAACTCTAGCGGGCGTTTAACCGATGGTTATAAGCAAATAAAAGATACTCTTGTGACGATTTATTACTTACAAAACAAGCAATTTAATAAGGCTAAAATCACTTTAAATAATATCGCCAGTCGTTTTAAACTAATGCCAGAATATATTTGTGGCTGGGATTGGAGCGGCTTTAAGCGTGGACTGGACGACTCAATCAATGACCCTGATATTCGTCAACAAGCAATAAAAATGGTCGACCTTGCTGATTGTTACGTCGAAATACCAAACAATGACCGTATCTCACGGACTAAAATCGTTAAAAAGTGGTTACAGGAAAAATAATTATGTTGAATAAGTTATTGTTAAAAGAGCTACTAAAAGGCGACACCCCTGCTGTAAGAGCAATGACGAGTGATGACTTTGAAAAGGCCAGCACCTACAAAGGCTGGATTTATCCAATACGTTACTTGCTATCATTACGCTACTTAAAGCAAAAACAAACGGTATTAGCCCGTTTTCGTAAAAAAAGAATCTACCCAGTCACTTATATAGATTTTAAAGAATCCTTAATTCAACAACTTTTGGGAAGTAAACAATCAAGCAAAGCTGCTCATGCTAAGCGTGAAACACCAGCCGTTAAAACCCCGTTTTTAAACCTGTTTAGTCTCGGCTTTAAAGCATATTTAATCTACCCCGCGTTAATTGCCAGCCTAATTTTCGGCAGCTATACCCTTAATCAATGGTATCAACAACGTAAAATAGAAAATGTTTTGGCTAATTACTTACCCTATTATTCCGACTTATTACACCGGAAACTATTATTAAAACATAATAATGGCAATACCAAACTACAAACAAACCTTGATGAAACTCTCAGAAAAACACGACAAAAAATTCTCGCAGACCTACCTGAAAAAGACGGAATACGCGATAACATCGCTAAGCAATTAGACAAACTAAGCGACCGGCATGTATCAGGTGGCGACATAATGCTTGGCTTTAAATCGGTCAATACTTTATTTGATAAAAAAGGCTTACCCTATTATTTAACCCCAAAGTCATTCTCTATGCCCTGCTCATCATTAATCGATGCACCTGTTGAACAAATGATGATGCTGAAAAAAATGGAAGAGCTGATGAGTGATGGTAAACCAGAATTATGCCGCACCACCATGATGACGGTGTACAAAGTAGCTAAACGTAATGCACTATTTTATAAACATGCTGATGCCAAAGGTAAAACTCTCGAAACGGAGCTACCACTATTCCAAGTCAGTCGTGTTGATAAAGTACCGGCAGTAGATAGCGCGCTAGGGCTTACCTTTAAAGGCAAAGGACTCGGCTCAATTTTACTCATGGAGCGGATTAAAAACTTTTCCGATGAGTCAATACTCCCTGCTCTCACCTTTCAAGGCAGAAACTACATCATCCCGTATTGGATGCAAGGTTATTACGAAATTGAAGAGGCAATAAGCAAAGGTTACAAACAAGACTTGGATGCTATCTATGCCAATAAATCAGAACGTCGTCGAGTAAAAAAAGCCATTAAAAAACTAATCAAAAATAAAAAACGCTTACAAAATGCCAAGATGAAACAAACACTGGAACAAAACAGTAGCGTCAATGAAGAAAATATTTTTGGTGGTGGTTTGGATGCTATTAGTGTCTTACTCAATAAAGCCAATAAAGATAAAAAAAATGCTTCCCTAGCAGAAAGAAACAAAATTAGTAATGATGAATATGCGCTCCTCAATAAACTCAATACGGTATTGTTGCCCAGCATCGAACTCCACGAAGCCTATCACCAAATTGATAAAAAACACTGGAAAACACCAGCTTGGCTGGCCAAAACCTTTAACGATGAGCTGACCGAAAGTGGCACTGAGCATACGATGGAAGAGCTCGGCGCCTACCTTTCACAACTTGCCAATACTGAGCAGGCACATAATATTTGGCTCAGTAAATTATTAATTTTCTCGCTCAACCCAATGACTAAGGGACAAGCCGAATACTATGCCTCCAGTTTAATTTTAGACACGATGGAGTCTCTACGTTTAGGTGTCGCTATCAAACAGCCTACTTATACATTGAGTATTGATAAAAAAACGGCGATTTACAAATCACTTATAGACCTTAAAACACCGCAAATTCGTGAGCTTGCAAAGCGCGCCTTTGAAGCATTGTTTGAGCGTGAAGTGCCTGATTTACGTTTTTCTATTTAACAGTCTATGCAAAAAATCATTCTTAAGCTTGTTATAACACTCATCCTCAGTAGCTTTTTGTTCGCCTCCTTATCCACACCATTAAAGGCGGGCTCATTAGATAATTGCACACCCTGGAAAGCACATTTTATAAACAAAACCAATCTCCAGGTTGGTCGCATCAAAATTTCTCCGTTAGATATTTTTGATCTGAACTTAGATAATGAATCGACAAAAGTTCACCACATCATTAACAAACTTCATATCAAAACAAAGGTAACAACCATACAAAGCCAACTCCTCTTTAAAACAGGAGAGCTTTTAAATATAGATAAAATAAAAGAAACAGAACGCTATTTACGGGCTCAAACATATATAAAAGATGCAGCTATCATCCCAACAGAATTATGTAATGGTAATCAAGTAAGCCTTAACGTGAAAACACGTGACAACTGGACTTTAACCCCTGATATTAGTTTTGGGCGAAGTGGCGGTAATAATAAGTTCGGCTTTAAAGTTCAAGAGCAAAATATTTTAGGTCATGGTAAAGATTTAAGGCTGGGTTATAGCAAGCAATCTGAAAGAACATCCACTAAACTTTCGTACCGGGATAATCACTTATTGGGAAGTCATTATAAACTTAGGATCAATCTCCTAAAAAACTCCGATGGTAAAGGTTATGATATTGATTTAGGGCTACCTTTTTATAAATCTGATAGTCGCTATTCGTGGGGAATAAAGTCATCACATTTAACCCAAACAACCCCCCTTTATGAAAGTGCCAAAGTTGATCAAGAAATTAATGAAAAAAAACAACTTCATTCACTTTATTATGGCTGGGCGGGAAAACACACTAGCAACCTGAAACAACGCTTTAAAGTGGGCTGGTCATACAAACAAAATAATTATAAGAGTATGACGCAAGTATTTAAACCAACTAGACATATTGAATCCTACCCGTGGTTTGAAACTAATTATTTTGGTACGAATTTTATTAAAAAAACTAACTTCAACACCATGGGAAAGGTCGAAGATATTGCTCTAGCTAAAAATATCACCCTTGGCATTGGACTTTTATTAAAAGAATTTGGATCTACCGATAATACACTTAAATTAACTACCCATTATTCAAAGGGTTTTCAGTTAACTCAATCCCTATTAAGTTTTATTGAATTAAAAACGGATAATTACTTAGGCAATGGAGCCAAAAAAGGCAGTGATTACCAGCTAAAAGGCGAGTTAAACCACTTCAGATCAACAGGAAACGATATTCGCATAAAAGCAATTTTCAGAGCATCGGATCACTTAACCCCCAGTGAGCGAATATATTTAGGAGGTGATACTGGAATGAGAGGATTTCCGAAAGCTTTCCAAACAGGCGATAAATCATTCCTTTTACAAGCAGAAAAAAGACTCCACTTCGAATGGTACCCATTACACCTCGTGAAGTTCGGGGCTGTAGCCTTCTCTGATATTGGTAGCGCATGGGGAGGGAGTAAAGATCCAAAACTATCAGCCAATATCGGCATAGGGCTACGCATGATACCAACCCGTGCTAGCTCCTCTAAAACGATGCATCTCAATTTAGCAATCCCCTTAACCCAACGTCAAACGGTTGATAAATTTCAAATATCTATCAGTACTGCGAAATCTTTTTAGAAACTAAAGGACTAAAGCGCTTAAGTTCTGAACAGCCTAATAAAATTCTTATCAAGTTGATTAGTATTTAACGGCAGATTCGGCAATCTAAATAAATTGGACTTGGTCAGAAACTGCCTTAAGGAATCTGAATAAGAACTCAACGTGGTACATTAATTCTCGCTCCAGGACGGAGTCGCTTAAAGCTTTTTTCGGTTAATGAAGGGTTGGCTTTAATAATTTTTTTATAATAAATTCCTTTACCATAAGCACGTTTTGATAAATTCCAGAGTGACTCACCTTTTTTTAATCTCATGGTGCGTTTCC
Organism: Thiotrichaceae bacterium; assembly: GCA_026989145.1. Classification (GTDB taxonomy): domain Bacteria; phylum Pseudomonadota; class Gammaproteobacteria; order Thiotrichales; family Thiotrichaceae; genus Cocleimonas. The sequence continues at coordinate 38,460 of JALSJU010000077.1, read as the reverse complement.
TACTACCTTTTACTACTTTCTTCTTAACAACTTCTCCTTTGTTAAGCATTTTTTCGGCTTTATTACGATTCGTTAACGACTTTACACTATCCTTAGTTTCATTATTTTCTGATGTGCTCATTTTAACTTTATTAAAGTTTTTACTTTCAGCATCCCCTATATCATTATCTTGAGCCATTTTTCTCCCCCCCTCAACCGGTGTAGCAAGTTCAGAGTCGGCGATGCTAATTTTAGGTTTATTTTTTATTGCTTCAATTTTTGCGAGCATATTATTGATTCGAACCTTTAAACGAGCATTCTCATCATTAAGTTTTTGATTTGTTTGTTTTTCTTGATCTAAGTCACTGTTTAATTTGGTAACTTTCGTCTCGTTTATACTATTACCGGATTGACTAAGTGCTTCTTTTAAGCGTTGCTTTAGTTCAACATTTTTACTACTAAGACTTTCTGAAATATCCTTTTCGGTATTAAGCTGGTTCGTAATCGCTTCTACTTTGGAGAGGCTAGAGCTTTGCTGACTTGCAGTGATACTGGGTTGATTTTTATAATAAATACTTGTGCCAAATATGCCCAATGAAAAAACGGCTATAAACGGTAAAAAAACTGCGTAACGATTATAGATCCTTCTTAAGATGTTTTTATTACTTTTGAATAAACGCATACTTCCCCTATTATTATTTATATAAGATTTTGCGCTAAGCGATAACAGCTAAGCAACGACAATATATACTACAGATGTAAAAATGATAACTAAAGCCTTTATTTACAATCCTTTATCAATAAAAGCTATTAAAAGTTCTCTCTGGCTAGCTACCGTTATTTACCTTTTGCATCACAAGCACCTTCCACAAAAGATAATACGTTTGTATCAGCGCAAGCAACACACGCATTCGATTTCGTGACTGGTTTAGTTGAAGGACAAGGCGCCTTATAACAACGAATACCCGTATCAATTTCAGCACATACTGGACGATATTCTTTTGTACACATTTGTGAACGTGGCTCTTTACAGCTATGCATCGTTTTAATTGAGCTGATGGCTATCTTTTTAGCTGTGTTTTTTTGTGCTTGTTTCTCTTTATTTACAGGGCTAACCCGACAACCAAAAACCAAAGCACCAACGAGTATAAGCAACAAACTTCCAACCCAACTTTTTTTCATTTCAAAGCCTCTACGTTAAATTTAAACGGTATATTACGTCACCAGCTTGCAAAAGAAAACAGGCTATTATGCTAACTTTCTTTATCTATAGAAATATGATGATGACACAAGCAAATGGTTCCCTAAAGCACAAAAACTGAATTAAGGAACGCCGACTAAGTAAGGCTTCCAGAAGCACCTAACGCATTCGCAATTTCTTCAAAGGCTTGTTTTTCTCCATCACTGACACGTGTTCCGCCTATGCCTAAAAACCCATCCTCTTTAGCAGCGTTAGCGACATTTGTAGCGATGCTCATTGCCCACGCTTTATATTCACTGGCTTCTTCATCTGTTGCTTTATCAGCCAAAATTACAGCTACCGATTGGCTGTCTTCAATCAGTTGTTGGCGCAATTTTTCACTCGAATCTATTCCTTGCTCCTTTAGGCGCGCTAGCGCTTTTTGACGCATCTCTTTAGACTGACTCATCGCCTCTTTAAGATCAGAAACTGTTGGCAATACACCCGTTATAATTTCATTATTTGGGTATTCCTTTACACCATTAATAAAGGTCTTCGAACTGGCAAACATCTCCTTCACTGTGCCTAGCCCACTTCCTTCTGAGAAAGCCATGACCGTGCCTACTTGCATCGGCGTTGTGGATAATAAAAAGATTTCTTCTTCTGTAAAGCGTGTTTCTAGTGACATCTTAGTTCTCCTTTATGAGTTTGTTTTGTTGTGATTATGTAAGATTCTTAACTTTTCACTTTAAGCTTAACGTCTTATTCTGTGCTGGTTAGTGATTTTTGTCATCTGCAGTAATGCTTTCATCATTTGCATTTCTTTTAATATTTCCACATACGCCTCACTACCTTGGGGGCAAATACACTTCAAGCTTAACCCTTCCTCTCGACTTACTGTTTATAATGGCATTATTTAAGCCTGATTTTAAAGGTGTTATGACTAATTCTTCATTTAAGAAATTGGGGTTTTCTTGACTACCACCACAAGCAATAACAAAAGTGGACATTATAAATACTATAATAAATTGAATTTTCAATGAAATTTCCTCCAATATTCTTCTATTAATTTTGATGAGCTTAATCAGTAAATAGCGAATAAGTATAAAGCGCCAAACCGATCCAAATACCCATAAAACCGAATAATTGATTTGAATTTATTGGCTCGTTAAACAGCATGACACCAACAAAAAACTGCATAGTGGGTGTTATATAGAATAAAATACCACTGGTGGTCTCGGTATTAGACGACTTCCTGCCGTAAAAAGCACCAAGGGTATCACGGTAACTAAGCCTGCCAATATCAACCAAACATCCGTTGATGTATTCGTATTTAAAAATGCCGCTTGCTGGTTAATCGCCAAATAGAGTACAAAGCCTAGCGATAGCGGAATCAACAATAAAGTCTCAACCAATAAACCGGGGACTGCGGGTGTCGCAATCATCTTTCGAAGTATACCGTAACTAGCAAAACTGAAACCTACAGCCAAGCCAACCCACGGAAAGGTATCCACACTAAAAATATAATAAAATACCCCTGTGGTAGCAAAGGCAATAGCCAACTTTTTTAAGCTGCCAATACGCTCTTTAAAAATAATAATGCCACCTAGCATATGGATTAGTGGACTTAAAAAATAACCCATACTTGCTTCAACGACACGGTCATTATTCACCGCAATAATATAAACGCCCCAGTTAATCGTAATCAAAACAGCGGTAACAAATAACCAAACCAACTCTTTTTTATTGCTTAGAGCTAAAAAGAACTCAACCCTCCAAGCGCGAACAAAACCAATAAAAACTAAAAGTACCAAGGCTGACCAAAGCATACGATGCGCCAACACCTCAGTAGCTGAGACATGCTTGAGTAGCACCCAATAAAGCGGAAATAAACCCCAACCAATATAGCCTGCTAAAACTAAAATTATTCCTTTGTTCATCATTTTATTATAGGACAGTTGCTTAGTTTTACCTCTCTAAAAAAAGACATAAAAAAAGGGACGCAAATGCGTCCCTTTTAAGTAAAAATGTATCCGACAATATAAATTGATCGAATTATCGCCGAAGATCAAGGCGGGTTTGAACCTCAGGATCGAAGCGTACTGTAGTACGTGAGAGTCTGAGATTCAAAGCCCAATGCCTTAAGTTGTAAAGACTTCGGGGAAAAGGCGATTAATTTACATCATGCCGCCCATTCCTCCCATGCCACCCATATCTGGCGCAGGCGCCGCTGCTCCAGCAGGCTCTGGCTTATCAGCCACCATTGCTTCGGTGGTAATAATCAACCCAGAAATAGATGCTGCATTTTGCAGTGCTGCACGAGTAACTTTAGTAGGATCAAGAATTCCCATCTCAAGCATATCACCGTATTCTGCCGTACGTGCGTTGTAGCCAAAGCTGCCAGAACCATTTTTCACTGCATTAATAACAACTGATGCTTCATCACCTGCATTGGTACAGATTTGACGTAGTGGCTCTTCCATGGCACGTAGCGCGATTTTTATGCCCATGTCTTGGTCGTGGTTATCGCCGGTTAGGTCAGTAATTTCTTGTAATGCACGAACTAGCGCAACACCACCACCTGCGACCACACCTTCTTGAACTGCTGCACGTGTTGCGTGAAGCGCATCTTCTACACGGTCTTTCTTTTCTTTCATTTCTACTTCAGTCGCTGCGCCGACTTTAATTACTGCAACACCGCCTGCTAATTTAGCAACGCGCTCTTGTAACTTCTCTTTATCGTATTCTGAAGTTGTTGTTTCTAGTTGCGCACGGATCATATCTACACGCGTACCAATTGCAGCTGCATCACCTGCACCATCAATTAATACCGTATTGTCTTTATCGACTACGATACGTTTGGCAGAACCTAAGTCTTCAAGTGTTAGTGCTTCTAAACTTAAGCCAACTTCTTCAGAAATAACTTTAGCACCAGTAAGTACCGCAAGGTCTTCTAGCATAGCTTTACGTCTATCACCAAAACCAGGCGCTTTAACAGCAGTAACTTTTACGATGCCGCGCATATTATTAACAACCAACGTGGCTAATGCTTCACCTTCGATATCTTCTGCAATGATAAGTAGTGGCTTACCTGCTTTAGCGACTGCTTCAAGTGCCGGTAGTAAGTCACGGATATTAGCGATTTTTTTATCATGCAATAAGATAAATGGCTCATCGAGTTCTGCCGTCATTTTCTCTTGATTAGTTACAAAGTAAGGTGATAAGTAACCACGATCAAACTGCATACCTTCAACAACGTCTAGCTCATCTTCAAGCGCAGTGCCTTCTTCGATAGTGATAACACCTTCTTTGCCAACCTTGTCCATTGCATCTGCAATGATTTGACCAATTGTTGCATCTGAATTTGCTGAAATTGAACCCACCTGTGCAATAGATTCAGAATTTTCACAAGGCTTCGAAATATTTTGCAGTTTATCAACTGCCGCTGTTACTGCTTTATCAATACCGCGCTTTAGATCCATTGGGTTCATGCCCGCTGCAACTGACTTCATGCCCTCACGTACAATAGCTTGTGCTAATACGGTTGCAGTTGTTGTTCCGTCACCGGCAATATCGTTAGTTTGTGATGCTACTTCTTTCACCATTTGCGCACCCATGTTTTCGAACTTATCTTCAAGATCAATTTCACGTGCTACCGATACACCATCTTTTGTAATGGTTGGTGAGCCAAATGATTTTTCTAAAACAACATTACGCCCCTTTGGACCTAATGTAACTTTTACTGCGTTTGCTAAGATGTTTACGCCTTCAACCATACGTGCGCGTGCGTCATCTCCAAATATTACTTCTTTAGACATTTTTTATACCTCTATATTCTTTGTTTTTAAAATGAAAGTTTCGATTTAGGAAAGCCTTAGCCTTCAATAACCGCTAAGATATCTTCTTCTTTCATCATTAATAAATCTTCACCATTAACATTTACTGCAGAACCTGCGTACTGACCGTAAAGAATTTTATCGCCAACTTTTACATCCATAGCGCGAACGTCTCCAGAATCTGTAATTTTACCGTTACCTGCTGCAATGATTTCACCATTGGTTGGCTTCTCACCACTTGCGCTATCAGGGATGATGATGCCACCGGCACTGGTTTTTTCTTCTTCCGCTGGACGAACTAAAACACGATCGTGTAAAGGACGAATATTCATGTGTAACTCCTTAAATTTATCTATAATTAATTTGAAATTTGGCTCAATGAGACGCTAAATTAGCACTCTCACTCAGGGACTGCTAAATGATAAGGGCGTGATTCAACATTTCAAGCTGTAAATTAAGTTTTTTTTACAAAAAATGAACCCTAATTAAATGTCTTTTTATGACCCCTGCCTGTTTTTTTGAAGTTGATGAGATTGAGCGTTTTGATTCAAAGCACTTGTCCCTTATACTCGGCTATGCCGTTCGTCTAATGATGCATCTAGCAATGGTTAAAAAACGTAACTGCTCATACATCCTACTAGTGATATAAAAATGATGATTAAAAAAATACTTCTTTCTTGGTGCTTATTACTTCTATCACTCAATAGCTTTGCGGCTAGCCCTAATGACTTATTAAAACCCGATGTTGCATTTAAAGCATCGTTATCACTAACTAGCCCCAACAAGCTAAAAGTTACATGGGATATTGCAGATGGTTATTATATGTACCGCAAGCGTTTCAAGTTTGAAAGCGATACTGCTGGCGTAACATTAGGCAATCCGGTTTTTACTAAAGGCAAAATGAAGGAAGACCCAGGTTTTGGGTTGGTAGAAACCTACCGCAAACAAATGTCGGTAGAAATTCCTGTTATTCGTGACACTTCAGCTTCTGCTAGCACACTATTTAAACTAAAAACCAAATCACAAGGCTGTGCCGATATTGGCGTGTGCTACCCACCACAAAAGAAAACCTTAGATATTCAACTCGCTGCATTAAACCTTGAAGCACCAACCAATGAAACCAAAAAAAATACTACCGATCCTACGCCCGCATCAAGCCCGCAGGCTATCAATAATACCAGTAGTCTTGCAGCTTCTTTAGGGATTACTGGCTTAACTGATACCAATGCACCTTTACACCCTGATAAAGCGTTTGCTTACGATGTGATTGCCACGGATAAACAAACCTTAAATGCACGCTGGGATGTTACTAAGGGGCACTACCTTTATCAGCATAAAATTGATTTTAAATTAATCGACCCTCCTGCAGGCGTATCACTAGGAAAACCTGTACTCCCAAAAGGCAAGAAAGAGCATGATCAATACTTTGGGGATATTGTTATTTATAACAAAAGTTTTGATGTTAAAGTACCCGTAACTGGTGCCAGTAACGCGAAACAATTAACCGTAAAAGCCACCTACCAAGGCTGTTCAAAACTAACAGGAATTTGTTACCCACCACAAACAAAGATTCAGAAAGTAAATATAGCAGCTGCTGCTTCAAATGTTACGCCGAATTCTTCAACTACAACATCTAGAACATCTAGCAACACAGAAATACCTTCGCCAGAGACTACCACTGCAAAAACACTTGCAAGCACCAATTTAATTAAAGAAACAAATAATACAAATTCAGCACAAAAAATAGCCCCAACTAAAATTTCTGAGCAAGATAGCATCGTTAATAAAATGAAAGACAGTGGTTTTTTCACTGTTATTTTCTTCTTCTTTTTAGCCGGTATCGCACTTACTTTTACACCTTGCGTATTCCCAATGATTCCCATTCTATCGGGTATTATTGCCGGGCAAGGCAGTGACAACTCAACCCGTAAATCATTTTTCTTATCTTTATCTTATGTCCTTGCAATGGCATTTACCTATGCGGTTGTTGGTGTCATTGCAGCATTGAGCGGCGAGAATTTACAGGTTGCCTTACAAAATCCGTGGGTGATTGGTGCATTTGCAGGGCTTTTTGTTTTACTATCACTGGCTATGTTTGGCTTTTATGAGTTACAAATGCCTTCTGGCATTCAAAACAAGCTAGCAAGCATCAGTAACAGCCAATCTGGTGGCAGTATGATCAATGCCGCCGTAATGGGTTTATTATCTGCACTAATCGTCGGCCCTTGCGTAACAGCACCCTTAATTGGCGCGCTTATTTACATATCACAAACTAATGATGTATTAATCGGCGGCCTATCTCTTTTTGCACTCGGGCTTGGCATGGGCGTACCACTGATGATAGTCGGCACATCTGCAGGTAAGTTCTTACCCAAAGCAGGCGCATGGATGGATAATGTCAAAGCAGGCTTTGGTATTATGATGTTAGCATTAGCTATTTGGATGCTAGAACGTATCTTACCAATGCCTATCATTGTTCTACTATCTGGAATTCTTGCTATTTTTACCGGCATATACATGGGCGCATTAGATGCGTTAAATGAAACAAGTACCGGCTGGAAACGCTTCTTCAAAGCATCTGGTTTAGTCGTATTACTGTACGGTGCCATGCTGTTATTTGGCGCAGCCAGCGGTAGCAGTAGTCTCATTCAGCCTCTTAAAGGAAACTTCTCAGGATCTAGCACAAACAGCTCCCAAGCCAATATAGAGCAAGGCTTAGTTTTTCAACAAATCAAGGGAATTGAAGGCTTAAACCAAGCACTTGCAAATGCCAAACAACAAGGCAAAACAGTGATGCTAGATTTTTATGCCGACTGGTGTATTTCTTGCAAGGAAATGGAGCACATTACCTTTGCCGATAAAAATGTCATCGCTACGCTGAAAGGTACCATTCTATTACAAGCCGATGTCACGCCAAATGATGATTTAGATAAAGCACTGCTCAAAAAGTTTGGCTTATTTGGCCCACCGGGCATATTGTTTTTTGATAAAAACTCTCAAGAAAACTTACCTTTTCGGATAGTCGGCGAAATGAAACCAGAACCTTTCGATCACCATGTTCAGATGTTTTTAAAAACAGTTAAATAGATAGCAACCAAATGAAAAAAACTTTTTTTCTGCTGTTCTTTACTGCTTTAGTTCTTGGCTCCGCATACGCAATAAAGAGATATTTAAAATATTACACCCCCGATACCAGCCGAGCAGGACAGTTAGTTAATGATTTCACACTACCCTCCTTAGCCGCTGGAAGCGGAAAATTATCAGACCACAAAGGCAAACTAATTTTACTCAATTTTTGGGCATCATGGTGCCCTCCTTGTCGAAAAGAAATCCCAGACTTTATAAAGGTACAAAATAAATACCAAAACAAAGGTTTTACGATTCTAGGCATCTCAATTGAAAACAAAGAACTCACTCAGGCTTATGCTAAAAAAGCAGGTATTAATTTCCCAGTTTTTTATGACGAAGAAAAAGGTATAGAAATAGGTAACAAATACGGCATGATAGGAATCCCCTATTCTATTTTAATCAACAAAAACCAAAAAATAATTGCGATTTATCCTAGCTACCAAACACTCAATGAAGCCCGACTTTCTTCTGATATCGAAAAACACCTTACAACTAACTAGTCTCCAATTATGAAATCAAACATGAAAATCGTATCACTAATTATTATCAGCCTTTCGTTACTTACTTTAAGTTCCTGCGACAAAAAGCAAGCAACCTCACCAACGAGTACAATTAATAAAAACGCCTCCGAATTCTCTTTACCGTCGGTACTAGATGAAACAAAAATTAAATTATCTGACTATAAAGGTAAGTTGGTATTACTTAACTTCTGGGCATCATGGTGTCCACCTTGCCGCGCAGAAATCCCGGGGTTTATAAACACCCAAAAAGAATACAACGATAAAAACTTCACTATCATTGGCCTCGCCCTTGAAAATAAGGCAGATGCTTTACGTTACGCAAAAGAGATTGGCATTAATTACCCCATTGGCCACGGCATTGAAACGGTACATGATGTGGCAAGCGCATACGGAAATCCAAATGGCGGTTTGCCTTACACGGTTCTTATTAGCCCCGAACAAAAAATATTATCTGTATTTTCAGGTTTTTTAAGCGAGGAAAAGCTAAAGAAAATGCTCGAGAAGCATCTATCAAAATAATAAACAAATAAGCTTGCTCTTAAGTAATTACCCCCCTATAATGTGCCTCCTCTGATGCGGGGTGGAGCAGTCTGGCAGCTCGTCGGGCTCATAACCCGAAGGTCGTAGGTTCGAATCCTGCCCCCGCTACCAAGTTTCAAGAATGTATTAGGGAATCAATACTTTCATAATAAAAAAGCCCCGTTTTAACGGGGCTTTTTTATTATCTAGCAAAAGTAAATTGCTTATTTAGTAAGCAATTATTGACGAATAGGCGTGCAGTGCAAAACAGATTAGACGACATCGTAAAAAATACCGTTGAAGGTCTAGGCTTTGAACTTTGGGGGTACGAATATCGACCGCATAGTGAAAGTGCCCTTTTGCGTATTTTTATTGAAAAAGAACAAGGTATAAATGTCGATGATTGCGCATCCGTAAGCCGCCAAATCGGTGCTGTATTAGATGTTGAAAATATCATTCCTGTCGCCTATATTTTAGAAGTATCATCACCTGGCATGGATCGCGTATTATTTAAGTCTGAGCAATACCAAGGTTATCTTGGTCAAACACTTAAAATACGTACCCGAATTCGTCTTGATGATAGAAGAAATTTTAAAGGCTCGTTAGTGAGTGCCAGCGAGTCTGTAGTAACAATAAAAGTAGACAATCAGGAATTTGAAATTCCATATGAATCCATTGATAGAGCCAGATTGGTTCTGGACTAAAGGTATAACATGAGCAAAGAAATCTTATACGTTGTAGATGCAGTATCGAACGAGAAAAACCTCGAGCCTGAAGAAATATTTGAAGCGGTAGAAATTGCCATCGCCACCGCATCACGTAAAAAATATAATATGGAATGGGATATTCGCGTCGACATTGATCGTGAAACAGGTGACTACGACACCTTTCGTCGCTGGACAATATTAGATGATGAAGATCCAGAGTTTGAATCACCCGAAAGACAAATTCTAAAAAGCTACGCCGATGAACGAAAACTTGGTCTGGAAGTTGGCGACACCTTCGAAGAAGAAATCGAATCCATCACCTTTGGCCGGATCACTGCACAGATTGCTAAACAAGTCATCATGCAAAAAGTACGCAATGCAGAACGCAGAAAAATAGCCGATGCCTTTGCTGATCAAGTTGGACAATTAGTACTCGGCACAGTTAAACGCGTAGATCGTCGTGGCATCACTATTGATCTGGGCGAAAACAGTGACGCACTCATCCCACGTGACATGATGATTCCTCGTGAAATCGCTCGTACCGGTGAACGTATGCGCGGTATTTTGCAAGAAATTAAAGACGACGGCAACAAAGGCCCCCAAATGATCGTCTCACGTATTGACGATAACTTCCTTGTCGAGCTCGTAAAACTTGAAGTGCCAGAAATCGGTCAAGAGCTCATCGATATTATGGGAGCAGCACGCGACCCAGGGTCACGTTCAAAGATTGCAGTACGTGCCAATATTCCAAATATCGACCCTGTTGGGGCCTGTGTAGGTATGCGTGGTTCGCGTATTCAAACAGTAACCAATGAATTAAACAATGAACGTGTCGACATCATTCCATGGGAAGAAGATATTGCTACATTTGTTATTAATGCCATGCAACCCGCTGAAGTACTTTCTATCGTAATTGATGAAGACAAACGCAGCATGGACATCGGTGTTGATGAAGAGATGCTCGCACAAGCTATCGGTAAAGGTGGTCAAAATGTGCGCCTCGCAAGCCAACTAACCGGTTGGACGCTTAATGTTATGAGTGAAGACGAAGCCGAGAAAAAGGGCCAAAGCGAACAAAACATGTTAGTCACATTATTTGCCGAAAAGCTTGATGTTGACACTGAAGTTGCCAGTATTCTCGTAGAAGAAGGCTTTGCAAGTCTTGATGAAGTTGCTTATGTACCGAGTGAAGAATTCCTCAAAATTGAAGAATTTGAAGAAGAGTTAGTCGAAGAGCTAAAAAGTCGCGCGCAAAATGCACTACTCGCACTTGCCCTAACGGGGGAAGGCGGGAAACCTGCTGATGACTTGCTCGAAATGAAGGGCATGAACAATGCCCTTGCCCAGCTTCTTGCCAGCAAAGGCATATGCAGCATGGAAGACCTTGCAGAACAATCAACCGATGAACTTATTGATATCGACGGTATTGATGATGAAGAACAAGCAGCAAAACTAATCATGACAGCACGTGAACCATGGTTTGCTGAAGCCAAACAGCAAGAAAAAGAAGCTGCTAACAAGAGTGCTGAAGCAAGCACCTCGAAAGCATAAACCTAGCTGTAGCAACAGGAGAAATACAAATGTCAGAAATAACCGTAAGCCAATTAGCCGAAATGATGGGCTCTCCTGTCGATGCGCTGGTCGAAAAGCTACAAGCGGCAGGCATAGAAGCCACCGATGCCAACTCAACCATTAGCGACAAAGAAAAACTCAAACTGCTAGAAATTATTCGTGCTGGAGCAAGCTCTGCTTCAGCAAATACTACCGCAGCAAAACCTGCTAGTAAAATTTCGCTAAAAAAGCGTACTACTAGTAGTGTTTCTGGTACTGCCAGCAAATCAAAGGTTAACGTAGAAGTACGGCGTAAAAAGAGCTTCTCCCGCCCTACCGCTAATACAACGCCTGTTGACACCAACAATATTGAAGAGCTTGCGGCATCAAGTAATCGTGCAAACGAGTTATCTGAACAACTATCAAATGAGCGTAAAGCGCGTGAGGCTGCAGTCGACAAATCCAAAGCAGATCGCGAAAAGCTCAGCGAAGATAAAGCAACCGCTAGAGCAAAAAGAGAAGCAGAGAAAGCAGCGACTATTGCAGAAAAAGAAGCCGCTAAGGCCGCCGCTGAGAGTGACGCTACTAAAACGGACGAACCTAATACCGAAGAAGCTACAGAACAAGCTAAAGAAGTACTTCCAACTGACCCTAAAGAAAGGCGCGAATACCTCGCCCAAAAAGCGCGTGCAGAAGCCTCTGCAATGTTTAAGAAGCGTCCCTCTCGCAAACGCCCTGATCCTGCACCCTCAAAAACAACTGGCATCAAATCGGATGGGGCCGCACCTGCCTCACCCAATGCGAATGCTAATAAAGGCAAGAAAAAACCCTTCCAAGGGCGTGGCGGACCTGGTGGTCAACTTCATATAAAAAATGGTCAAGGCCGCCGTAAAAAGAAGGGGAAACGCACCAGAAACGTCAAAATTGAGCAATCGACAGAGCATGCCTTTGAGATGCCGACAGAAGACATTGTTCAAGAGATTGAAGTTCCAGAAACCATTATTGTGTCTGAGTTAGCACTCAAACTAAAAGTAAAAGGTGCCGATGTTATTAAAGCCATGATGGGCATGGGTGTGATGGCAACTATCAATCAAGTTATTGATCAAGACACAGCGATTTTAATCGTTGAAGAAATGGGCCATAAAGCCACCGCTGGCAAGACCGAAGAAGAGGTGACGTCAGTAGAATCCTTACTGGATGACATGAGCGAGTTCGAAGAAACTACTCGCCCACCCGTTGTAACTATTATGGGCCATGTTGACCACGGCAAAACCTCCTTACTCGATTACATTCGTGAGAGTCGTGTAACCTCAGGCGAAGCGGGTGGAATCACCCAGCACATCGGTGCTTATCAAGTCTCTACAGAAAATGGCGTCATTTCATTTTTAGATACTCCGGGCCATGCAGCATTCTCACAAATGCGTGAACGTGGCGCAAAAACCACGGATGTAATTATATTAGTGGTAGCAGCTGATGACGGTGTTATGCCACAAACAGAAGAAGCAATAAGGCATGCACGTAAAGCAGAAGTACCGTTAATAGTAGCGATTAATAAAATCGATAAAGAGTCTGCAGATCCAGAACGCGTCAAAAGTGAGCTTTCAAAGTTTGAAGTTATCCCTGAAGACTGGGGTGGAAATGACGTGTTCGTTAACGTCTCTGCCAAAGAAGGTACAGGCATTAACGATCTTCTCGACTCTATACTTCTTGTTTCTGAAGTATTAGAACTTAAAGCACGCACTAAAGGCCCTGCCGTTGGTTCTGTTATTGAATCACGGGTAGAAAAAGGTCGTGGTGCTGTAGCAACCGTGTTAGTACAAAACGGTACTCTAAAAAAAGGCGATATTGTACTTGCTGGCGCTGAATTTGGTCGTGTTCGTGCGATTATGGATGACTTAGGGAAAATGATTACTGAAGCAGGTCCTTCAACCCCGGTTGAAATTATTGGCCTCTCTGGCACACCATTTGCAGGCGATGATGTTATCGTCATGAAAAACGAGCGCCGCGCCCGTGAACTAGCAGAACAACGTCATGAAAAAGCACGTGAGAACCGCTTTGCCGCACAACAAGCAGCTAAGCTTGATGCAATGTTTGAGAAAATGCAAAATGCCGATAAATCAACACTATCTATATTACTAAAAGCTGACGTACAAGGATCGCTCGAAGCAATCAAAGCCTCTTTAACCGCATTATCCACATCGGAAGTTGCCGTAGAAATAATCTCATCGGGTGTGGGTGGCTTAAGTGAAACAGACATCAGCATGGCGCAAGGTGCTGAGGCGGTAATCATTGGCTTTAATGTACGCGCCGATGCTTCTGCAAGACGCTTAGCGCAAGAATCTGATACTGAAATTCGCTACTACAGCATCATATACGAGCTAATCGACGATGTACGCGATGCCATGAGTGGTATGCTTAAACCTGAACTTCGTGAAGAGCTTATCGGTATCGCCGAAGTTAAAGATGTGTTTACCGGCTCCGGCTTTGGAAACATTGCAGGTTGCTTAGTGATTGAAGGTAAGATCAAAAAAGACGAACCTATTCGTGTATTACGCAAAGAAGTGGTTGTCTATGAAGGTGTATTAGAATCTCTACGTCGCCATCAAGATGATGTTAAAGAAGTGGTTATGGGAACTGAATGTGGCATCGGCGTTAAAAACTACGACGATGTACAGCCAGGCGATCAAATTGAAGTCTTTACGCGCACTGAAATACAGCGCTCTTTAAGCAAGTAAGTTATGAACTATTTAACCGCTGACTTACTTTTAACAATCATACGGTTGTAACAATGCCTTACGATTACTCCCGCACCGACCGCATTGGTGAACAAATCAAACGTGAGCTTGCCATGCTCATACGCAATGAAATTAAAGACCCGCGTGTAAGCATGGTGAGTATTCTTGATGTCACCGTCACCAAAGACTTATCTCAAGCAAAAGTGTTTTTTGATGCGCTGAATCAAGATGAACACGAAGCATGTGAAAAAGGCTTAAACAGCGCCGCAGGATTTTTACGTCGTGAGCTCGGTCGCGCAATCAAACTGCGCAACACCCCTTCTCTTACGTTTATTTATGATGATACCGAACAGCGCGCCAATGATTTATCCCATGTGATTGATCAAGCGGTAAAGTCTGACCAAAAATAATAGATCCAATGGCAAGAAGACGAAAAGGCAACGATGTTAACGGCATCTTACTGCTGGATAAGCCTTTCGGCCTCAGCTCGAACAGCGCATTACAAAAAGCACGTTACTTATTTCAAGCAAAAAAAGCAGGTCATACCGGCAGTTTAGACCCACTCGCCACCGGCGTTTTACCGCTCTGCTTTGGCGAAGCTAGCAAAGTCACTCCATTTTTACTTGACTCGAATAAAAGCTACACCTGCACCGCGCAACTCGGCGAAACCACAACCACAGGCGACAAAGAAGGGGAAGTTTTACAAAGCCGTGAAATCAAACCTTTTACTCGCAAAGATTTAGAATCTGTACTGGACAAGTTCCGCGGAGATATCACCCAAGTCCCCCCCATGTATTCTGCGCTTAAACACAATGGTCAACCGCTATACAAACTTGCTCGACAAGGCATAGAAATCAAACGAAAAGAGCGTGCGGTGACTATTTTCGAACTTGACGTATTAGAGCAAACAACCGATACCCTTTCCCTGCATATAAAATGCAGTAAAGGCACATATATTCGCACCTTAGCACAAGATATTGGCGAAGCACTCGGCAGTGGCGCTCATTTGAGTATGCTAAGGCGCACAAACGTCGAGCCATTTAATTGTGAAAACCTCATCACCATTGAAATGCTAGAACGCCTAATTAAAGAAGGCAACAATCCAGAGAAGTTATTATTACCCATTGATGCTGCACTACCCTCACACCCTTCATTAACATTATCGGATGACGAGCTAAAGCGAATTAAAAATGGCTTAAAAGTCAGTCGCAGAGAATTACCAGACAGTCAAATCATTCGCCTTTACGATAAGCTTAATACCTTTATCGGCATTGGTCGCTTATCGAGTGACCAACAATTAACGGCGCGACGTTTAATGCGTACAAATTGAGACCTTATAAACCTGAAGAATTTAACTAGGTCAAAAACTTACACATTAAGCAAAAAGACTGCTTAGCTTTCCCAGTATGTCATGCTACAATTCGCGCCCTTAGTCGTAATCACTCTTTACTGATTACATTTTTATTACACTTATCTGGAACTTTGGAATATATGTCTCTGAACGCAGAAACTAAAGCGAAAATCGTAGCCGAATATCGCTTGTCAGACACTGACACCGGGTCTTCGGAGGTGCAAGTTGCGCTATTAACAGCCAACATCAAGCATCTTACGGAGCACTTTAAAACACACATTCATGATCACCACTCACGCCGTGGTCTATTAAGAATGGTTAACCAGCGTCGTAAGCTGCTTGATTACCTAAAGCGCACCGAGCTAGCGCGCTATCAAGACTTAATCAAACGCCTCGGCCTACGTCGATAATCGTTTGAAACTAACACCGCACTTGTGCGGTGTTTTTGTATGAGTACATACAAACCCATCACGTATTAAGGCTGTTTATATAAATAAACTACTTTCCCCCAGCAAGCCCAGCTTATTTTTATAAACATCCTTCGTGAGACTAAAATTTGATTCGATGCTCTAGCTATTTCCTCTAATCAACGAGTGATCTAATTGTATCGAGTGATCTAAAAAACTGAGCAATCAAAAAGGAATTTACTATGTTTGATGTTGTAACTACAACTTTCCAATACGGTGACAATACCGTAGAACTCGAAATGGGCGAAATCGCTCGCCAAGCACACGCCGCTGTAAAAGTCGACATGGATGGCACGGTGGTATTTGTATCAGTGGTAGGGCAAAAAACAGCCCGAGAAGGGCAAGACTTTTTCCCCTTGACCGTTGACTACCGTGAGAAAACATATGCCGCAGGCAAAATACCCGGTGGTTTTTTTCGTCGTGAAGCACGCCCCAGTGAAGGCGAGACCTTATTATCACGCTTGATTGACCGCCCTATTCGCCCACTATTCCCAGAAGGCTACATGAATGAAGTACAAGTAATCATTTATGTTGTTTCATTAAACCCCGATGTTCTGCCTGACGTACCCGCGATGCTCGGCACATCCGCAGCACTAGCCGCATCGGGAATTCCATTTTCTGGACCTATCGGCGCTGCACAAGTTGGTTACAAAGAAGGAAAATACATCCTTAACCCGAGCGTTTCAGAAATGGAAGACTCAGACCTTGACCTTATGGTTGCAGGTACAACCGATGCTGTGCTCATGGTCGAGTCAGAAGCCAAAGAGCTTTCTGAAGAAGTCATGCTTGGCGCTGTCATGTTTGGCCACGAACAAATGCAAGTTGCCATTTCTGCGATCAATGACTTTGCCAAAGAAGTCGGCAATGAAACTTGGGAATGGTCAGCAGAAGAAAAAGACCAAGCTTTAGCTAAACAAGTTGCCGATGTGTGTGAAGCTGATCTTAAAGATGCCTTTTCAACAGCAGATAAAATGGACCGCCAAGATAAAGTAGCCGCTGCTAAAGCAAAGGTAATGGAAGCATTGGTTACCGACAGTGCTGATTCTGCCGATGAAAATGATGTATCAAAGGCATTTCAAGACTTAGAAAAGAACATCGTTCGTAGTCGTATTATAGCTGGCGAGCCACGTATTGATGGACGTGATAATACCACAGTACGCGCAATTGAATCTCGTGTTGGCGTACTTCCACGAACACATGGTTCTGCGCTGTTTACCCGTGGTGAAACACAAGCTCTCGTAGTCACTACGCTTGGCACACAACGCGATGCACAGATTATAGATGCACTACAAGGCTCTTACAAAGACCCGTTTTTACTTCACTACAACTTCCCCCCTTATTCGGTGGGTGAAACAGGCCGTACAGGTACACCTGGGCGACGCGAAATTGGTCATGGTCGCTTAGCAAAACGCGGCGTACTTGCGGTAATGCCCTCCCAAGAAGACTTCCCATATACCGTTCGAGTGGTTTCTGAGATTACCGAATCCAACGGTTCAAGTTCAATGGCTTCTGTTTGTGGTACGTCGCTATCACTAATGGATGCAGGTGTACCGATTAAAGCACCGGTTGCCGGAATTGCTATGGGCCTCGTCAAAGAAGGTGATAAATTCACCGTTTTGACCGATATTTTGGGCGATGAAGATCACTTAGGTGATATGGACTTTAAAGTTGCAGGCACTAAAGACGGCATCAACGCACTACAAATGGACATCAAAATCCAAGGCATCACAAAAGAAATCATGGAACAGGCGTTGGAGCAAGCACAAGTTGCACGACTACATATCCTTGATGAAATGAATAAAGTCATTAGCACAGCCAACACAGAAGTATCGGATTTTGCACCGCGCTACACTACGATGAAAATCAACCCCGACAAAATTCGTGAAGTTATCGGTAAAGGTGGCGAAACGATTCGTGGCATCGCAGAAAAAACTGGCGCACAAGTTGATATTGACGACACCGGTGCCATCAAAATTTCAGCTGTTAACGGCGAAGCAGCTAACGCAGCTAAAAAAATGATTGAAGACATTACCGCTGAAGCCGAAGTAGGCAAAGTCTACGATGGCAAGGTCATGAAAATCATGGAGTTCGGCGCCTTCGTCAATATCCTACCGGGTAAGGATGGTTTAGTGCATATTTCACAAATCAGCGATGAACGCGTTGAAAAAGTCACCGACCATTTAAGTGAAGGCGACGAAGTGAAAGTTAAGCTACTTGAAATTGACCGCCAAGGTCGGATGCGCTTAAGCATGAAAGAAGTATAAAACGCTCGTAAAAATAGTCCGTTTATCAAAAGGCTTCCCTAATCGGAAGCCTTTTTCTATTGCAATGCATCTAAAAAGGCAATTCAGCGTATATTAGATAAACAACTATTAATTAAGGAGTCTACAAAAGCCTCCAACAAAACAATCGGATATAAACGATGGAAGATATTTACGCTGAGTTATTACAAAAAACAGCACAGGGAGATCAGCTCGCCTTCAAAAAGCTCTACGAAGAATGCTCCCCAAAGTTAATGAGCTTATGCCTACGTTTAATGCGCAGCGAAACGCTGGCTGAAGATGTGTTGCAAGAAGGTTTTATAAAAATCTGGGACAAGGCAGATAGCTTCACCCCAGGAAAAGGTCGTGCAATAACTTGGATGTCGACCGTAGTGCGCAATAAAGGATTGGACAAACTAAGAAGTTTAAAAACCAAAGCACCTGAGACTGAAATTGAATACGAAGGACTGGAGTTTGCATCATCCGACTTAGAACCCGATAAACTGGAAAATCTTAGTCAAGATGTTAAAGGTTTAATGGCTTGTTTGGATCAACTCAAACCCGCCCAACGTGAATGTATTTTACTGTCGTATTATTACGGCCATACCCATCAAGAACTTGCCGATAAATTAGGCAAACCACTAGGCACGATAAAAGCCTGGATTAGAAGAGGATTGGAGGACTTACGCCCATGTCTAACATAGAAAAGAACAGTCTAACACGCTACCAAAACCCTGAGGTTTTTGAGCAACTAGCCATTGAATATGCGGTTGGCTCACTCCACGGACGCGCCAGAAAACGCTTTGAAGTATTAATGGATACCCATTTTTATCTACAAGCCGTGGTTGATGCTTATGAACATAAATTTGCCAACTTAGTAGAGCTACTCCCTGAAGAAAAGCCATCAGATAAAGTGTGGCAAAACATAGAAGCGCATATAAGTGCCAACCCTACTGAAGCTACTCACCAGCTAAATCAACCACAAGCAACACCTTGGTGGAAAACAAGCTTATTCAACCAAGGTTTTGGCATCGCATTTATGGCCTTAGTCGTCGCTGGCGCACTTTTTTTAAACCCAATGACCGGTGGCCCCGTTGCCACAGCTTATAGCGCGGTGATGGAATCTGAAAATAATGAAACCATGGCAGTCACTAAAGTTGTACAGTCTGATATGAAACTCTCTATCGACATTATGAAGCCCATGAAAATTGATGATAATATGCAACTAACACTCTGGTGCCATCCTAAAAATGGCGGTATGCCAATGAAAATGGGAACCGTATCCAGCAAAGGAAAAACAGATATAAAAATCAGCAAAGCAGAATGGAAAAATATGAAAGATGTCGGCATGCTAGCGGTAAGTATTGAGCACAAAGGCGATACTAGCGTACGCGAACCTAAAGGAAAAATCATCCTCAAAGGGTTGCTACATATCGAACATGTTAAATCCTAAAAAGGCTAACACCACGCTATACCATAACCTCAAATAAAAATAAGCACCGAATCCAAACTATTGATACACTACACTGTCATACTTGAAGCCACTTTGTCATAAAGACAGTGGCTTCTTTAAATTTCAAATAGAGAAACCATGCTTAGAACACCACTATTAAAAACGACTTCCCTACTTTCGATTATTATATCCAGTGCTTTACTGCTAAACGCTTGCGGCCAAACCCAAGCCAGCCCAGATAACGATACGATTCCTTACGATATCACACCAAAAGAATTCGATAATACAAACACAAAAATAAAAATACTTAACACCCTAGCTTTACTATCAACCACGGTTAATGGATTACCTATTGTCGAACTTTCAGGCATTGCCTTTGACACCGATGAGAATCTGCTCTACGCCGTCTCTGATGAAGGCATGCTCTACCATATCAAACTCACGATAAAAAAGAACAAGCTACAAAAGCTCAAAGTCATCTACGCAACTAAACTAAAAAATAAACACGGAAAAGCACTAAAAGGCAGCAAAAGCGACTCTGAAGGACTCAGCCTTACCAATGCCAATAACGGTGTTAAAGGTGATACAAAGCTGATTATTTCATTTGAGGGAAAACCCCGCATAGCCCGCTTTACCACTAAAGGTTTCAAGCTTGCTAAAATTAGCATCCCCAAGTTATTAAGCAAAAAGAAAAACTACCGTGAAGCCAACAAAGCGTTAGAAAGTGTTGCCAACCACCCAGAGTTCGGCATCCTCACCGCCGCCGAGTTCCCCCTTAAAAAAGACGATATGAAAGCACAAACAATCTACTCCGTCTCAAAATTTTCACCACAAAAAGTTTGGCGCTTTCCAGCCTCAAAAGCAGACAACAGCGCCATCACAGAAATAGAAGTATTACCAAATGGTGATTTATTAATCATGGAACGTGCCTTCAGCAACCCATTCACCCCCATTGTGATGAACCTAAGCCGCTTAAAACTAAAACAATGCGATCAAAAAAGAAACTGCAAAATAGAAAAAATAGCCCGCTTTAGCAGTGCTAACGGCTGGAGGTTAGATAACTTCGAAGGACTTACCCACATAAAAGGCAATCAATACCTCGCCGTATCTGATAATAATAAAAATCCATTACAAGAAACCTTATTTGTTTTGTTTGAGATGAAATAATATGAAAAATATTGATGTATTTAATGGTGATGCAGATGGTATCTGTGCCTTAATCCAGTTGAGGCTAGCTCACCCAACGGATTCAACTCTTATAACAGGCGTCAAAAGAGATATTCAATTATTAAAAAAAGTTTCAGCAAAAAAAGGAGATAAAGTAACCGTCCTAGATATATCAATGGAAAAAAATACCAATGAGCTACACAATCTCTTAGCAGCCGGAGTCTCAGTTTTTTATGTCGATCATCATATTCCTGGTGAGATACCTAAACATATCAACCTCGAAGTAATTATTGATACCTCACCGACAACTTGTACTAGCTTATTGGTCGATAAGTACCTCAAAGGAAAATACCGCGAATGGGCAATCGTCGCTGCCTTTGGTGACAATATGAGAAAAAGCGCTCTATCGACTGCAAAAAAACTATTACTATCAACATCCCATATAGAACAACTTAAACAACTAGGCATCAGCATCAATTACAATGGCTACGGTAGCAACCTTGATGATCTCCATTTCAAACCTGATCAGCTTTACCTTGAAATGGTAAAATACACATCACCCTTCGACTTTATTAAAGATAGCCAATCAGCGTATAAAAAACTCCAAACAGGTTACGATAATGATATCGCCCTAACAAATACCCTAAATCCTGAAACAAGCACAAAAAACACAGCAATCTATAAGCTACCCAACGAGTTATGGGCAAGAAGAGTCAGCGGAGTATTTGGAAACCAACTTGCCAACCAATACCCTGATAGAGCCCACGCCATTTTAACAGATCACCCTGAAGGTGGATTTACCGTTAGTGTTCGGGCACCGATTAACAACTTGAACCATGCTGGAGAGCTATGTTCAAAATTCCCAACTGGAGGTGGGCGCAAGGGTGCAGCAGGGATTAATCAATTACCTGATGGCCAAGTTGACGCTTTTATAAGCTTATTTAATGAAACTTATCTCTTATAGATTCAAGCTTATTCAGCTAACACTCAGTTGCCCTGCTGTAATATAATTCTTGTTATTACTTATCAATGAAGAACATAATCATGACAGATGAAGTTTACTGGCATTCAAGCAATATAACTCGCCAACATCGCCAAGAAAAAAATCAGCATAAAAGCTTTGTACTTTGGTTCACAGGGCTATCTGGCTCTGGAAAATCAACCTTAGCAAATGCGGTTGAAAAAAAGTTATTTGA
The DNA here is from genome assembly GCA_026989145.1 of Thiotrichaceae bacterium. GTDB lineage: Bacteria > Pseudomonadota > Gammaproteobacteria > Thiotrichales > Thiotrichaceae > Cocleimonas. The sequence goes on along the minus strand of JALSJU010000077.1, from coordinate 16,408 downwards.
AATGGATTATAACGTCACTGTTTTAGATGGTGATAATGTTAGGCATGGATTGTGTTCTGATCTAGGGTTTACAGAAGAAGACCGACATGAAAATTTAAGAAGAATTGGAGAAGTCGCCAAGCTCTTTGTCGAGTCAGGAACTATCGTTCTAGCTGCTTTTGTATCCCCCTACAGAGAAGATCGAGAGAAAGTTAGAAGTCGCTTACCTCACGGAGACTTTTATGAAGTGTATTGTAAATGTGATTTAGAAGTCTGTGAAGATCGTGACCCAAAAGGACTTTATAAAAAAGCCCGCGCGGGCGAGATTCCAAACTTTACAGGAGTCTCTGCACCTTACGAAGAACCTATCAAGCCTGACATGGTTGTTAATACAAGTAGTTTATCTGTTGAAGAAGAAGTGAGAGAAATAATTAACAGATTACAGAAAAAAAGTTTAGTTAAAGCTGAACACTGCTGAATCATAAGTAGCAAACTAACAACCAAATTCAGGGATATTAAAATATTTTGTTATAAAGTTTGCCCCCCCCCCCTGAAAACTGGTTTTTAGGACAGTTTGTCCTAAGTCACACTTACTATTGAGAGAATATCAACAGCCTACTAGGAACCAGTTTAGCTTATTTCTTTCCACCTTTTTACACATCGTTACTACTAGTTAAAAAACTAACGGGTTCTCAGATATATCAATATAAACTGCTTCCAAAGTATCAACTTTATAGTGCTTCCCGCATGCTCATTACTCCCTCTAATCAAAAGTAAATATTTTTTATATGTTCCAAGCATTAATATAATAATGTGCTATATTTAAAAAAACTGATATCTAACATCATTGCGGAGAACACCATGAATACCCATCCCCAACCTCTACTTAAAAAACTAGTAGGATTCCAGCTAATCCTGCTAATCCTTATGACGACCCCATTCATGGCATCTGCTATTGACTTATTTTCTAATGAAGACTTGAATTATATATCCGTCCCACGTGCAGTTAATGTAAAAAAACAGCGTGTAATTTCAATAAATAAAAACTTATTTACCAAACTCATAGAATCCGAAAAAAATATGCCTAAAACAATAACTATTGAGTTGTTTAATGGGAAATCTGTAACCGCGCTTTTAGACAGCATTAAAAATGTTTCCAAAGACAGCATTTCATGGGTTGGACATATTAAGGGTTACAATGATGACCAGGTCATACTAGCAATCAATAAAAATGCCCAAATTATCATGGGAACCATACATAACCAAGGAAAAATTTATAAGGTTGAGTACAGTGCTCTGACCAAACAACAAACAGGACTCCAAAGTTCAATTCATCTATTAAAGCAATTAGATCCTACAAAACGCCCTGATGATCATCCTGCTGGATTTTCTAATGGGGTAATTCTTAATAAAATAAATAACTCAATAGAAACCCAAGCCGATAATGCCCCCCAAAGTGATAATGGTACAGTCATTGATGTGATGGTTGTATATACACAAAGCGCAAAAAATGCGGTGGGTGGAACAGCTGCTATGAATACTTTAATAGACCTTGCTGTAACTGAAACAAATACTGGTTATTCTGCCTCAGGCATTAACCCAACAGTTAATTTAGTTCATAAACAGGAAGTCACTTTCTCCGAAACAACCTTTAATGACGCTTTAGATAAACTAAGATTAACCTCAGACGGTAATATGGATAATGTCCACACCTTACGAGATACATATCATGCGGATCTTGTTTCTCTCATTATTAATAATTCTAGCTCTTGTGGTTTAGGTTATCTTAATTCTTCTGCCGCAACCGCATTTACAGTAGTTCATCACGGTTGTGCTACAGGTTACTATTCTTTTGCCCACGAGTTTGGCCACAATCAAGGCGCTCGGCATGATTGGCGCGTCGATCAAGATAACTCGCATAAACACGGTTACGTCAACACTGTTAATAGCTGGCGCACTATTATGGCCTATAATGATACAGCTAACTGTGCAGGAGGGAATTGTACCAGACAAAACTTTTGGTCCAACCCTGATAAAACACACAATGGCGACCCTACAGGAGTCCCCGTAGGATCTTACCATCCAGCTGACAACAGAAAAACCTTAAATGACAGCGCTCTTAGTGTGTCTAACTTTCGTTCATCTACCCCACCAGCAGGTGATGCTTTCGAACCTGACAATGCGAATACCACAGCCTCTTTAATCACCAATGGAAACTCGCAGAATCACAGTATCCACATAGGCAGTGATATCGACTGGATTAAATTTACACTTCCTATAACTGCTGATACCGTACTGGAAACGAGTGGTGTCAGTGGCGACACTATCATGACCCTTTATAACTCTACATTAGTTCAAATAGCTTCAGATGATGATGGTGGCACAGACCTATTTTCTAAAATAGCACAAAACTTAACTGCAGGAACCTATTATGCAAAAATCGTAGAATATGGAGGAAATGACCCTATAAGTAGTTACCAAATTTCACTAACTTATCCTGGCCCATCAATAACTAGCCCAGTTTCTGGTAGTACATTCTCTGGCTCATCCGAAACTTTCACATTAGCCACTAACGGCATCACTGTTACAAACTGGTATTTACGCGTAGGTAGTACCATAGGAGCTAACAATATAGCAAATCGTTTTGCTGGCGGTTCATCCAATAGCATTACTGTCAATAATCTACCCACCGACAGCAGTACAATTTTTGTACGTTTACAATATAAAGAAGGCGGAATCTGGAAACTTGCAGGTGATTACACCTACACAGCCTCCTCTCCATTAACTTTACCCTTAATCACCAGCCCCGTGTCTGGATCAACCCTTTCAGGACCAACAGAGACTTTTGCATTAAACAATAATGGCATACCCCTAACTAATTGGTACCTACGCATAGGGAGTACTCAAGGTGGTAATGACATTGCAAACCGATTTGCTAACAGTTCCTCTAATAGTATTACTGTCAATGGCTTGCCGACAAATAGCAGTACGGTTTATGCACGCTTACAGTACAAAGAAAATGGTGTATGGAAACTCGCTGGGGATTACACCTACACTGCATCTTCCCCAGTATCACTACCTTTAATCACAAGCCCTACTTCTAGCTCCACCCTATCAGGCTCAACAGAAATATTCGCATTAAGTAATAATGGAGTCTCTTTAACCAACTGGTATTTACGCGTAGGGAGCACCGTTGGAGCTAATAATATTGCAAATCGCTTTGCTACAAGCTCTTCCAATAGCATCACGATTAACAATATACCTACGGATAGCAGTACCGTTTATGCGCGCTTACAGTACAAAGAAGGTGGCATCTGGAAACTTGCAGGTGATTACACCTACACAGCCTCCTCTCCATTAACTTTACCCTTAATCACCAGCCCAGTGTCTGGCTCAACCCTTTCAGGATCAACAGAGACTTTTACATTAAACAATAATGGCATACCCCTAACCAATTGGTACCTACGCATAGGGAGCACACTAGGTGGTAATGACATTGCAAACCGCTTTGCCGGCAGCTCTTCTAACAGTATTACTGTTAATGGCTTACCGACAAATAGCAGTACGGTTTATGTACGCTTACAGTACAAAGAAAATGGTGTATGGAAATTAGCCGGGGATTATTCCTATACGGCCAGTAATTAAATTAACTCAGGTAGGGGAACCATGTTCTTAGAGCATGGTTGTGGCCTCACTCTAAAAGCAACCCTTCGGTGATACTTTTGGATTGAAACTAATATTTATCGCCAAAAATTAGACATCTAATTAGGAATAACTATGTTAAAAAAAATAATCACTATCATTTCCCTATTATTGCTATCTAATCTAAGCGCAGAAAACATAGAAGCGCAAAAAACAACAAACAATACCCAGTTTAAAGTAAGTATTGGAAATGTAAATACAAGTGCGCATATTCAGTTTTATCTTGATATAGATAATAACCCAAATACAGGTTATTTCGATAATAACGGAATAACGGGGGCTGATTATCTTATCGAAGATCAAACTCTGATGGTATTTCAGCCAGCGGGAGGAACCGGCTCTGATTGGTCAAACTGGGCTGATCTATCAACCACGGTCAATCTTACCCATACAACATACTCCTCTGAAGCTCAATTAGCTTTAAATGCATTAACAGGCATTGAGTCAGTTATCAGAGTTGCCGTACAAATGCGTGATACTAACTGGACATTGTAAACAACACATACCCCATTAATAGCATGAAAACTATAACTTTCTCTACTGAAATCCCAAATATAACAAACGGATTTGACTGGTCACTACCCTCTTATGCAGATGCATTACAAAATAAAAACGGGGGTATGCTTGCTGAAGATGCAGCAGATGATATAGAGGTTGCTGGGGGTTTTCTTGAAGTACTTTGGTACCATAGTGAACTTGAGGAAGGTGTCTTCACCTTTAATCATTTTGCTAATAGATTAGCCAATTCAACTGGCGATGTTTTAGTAAGGCTTGAAGTTAACTCTCAATGTCATACTCCCTCTTGGACAACCATACCATTTTTAAATAGTCGTACTCTACAATTCTGGAAAAATGAATATTTAGATCAAGTCAGTGGTTTTATCAATAAGTTTGCAGAAGATTATGCGCACAACCCAAGAATTGTAGGCGTACAACTAGGAATTGCTGATGGAAAATATAAAACAAACAGCTGCCCTGATGTTAGCGCGCTTGACCCTAACAACATTGATGACAATAACTTAATATTTGACCAACTTGTTTATAATTTTGGAAGAGATGGCTGGGGAGAGTTTTGGTTAAACGATGCTGAAATGACTGAGGCCACTCAACAAGGTGGGTTAACGGCATCAGTTTTTGAAACTAAAACCAAACAAATAATTGATCTCTATGTTAATGCATTCGGCCCCAAATATAAACACAAACTCGCGCTAACTAGTTTTGATGTGTTTGATGGTAGTGATATTGGTTACCCCGACATACAAGATAAGATGAAAACAATTGCCAAATATGCAATTGACCAAGGTATAGGAAATCGGGGTGGTGAAATAGAAGCATGGATGCGCTATACCGATAACGTTTATGGTGTTGATTTTATCACCGGTAGCAACACTGATGGCAGTTGTTCAATGACATTTGATGAAAACTTTGCTGATACCATCGTAGGCCGATACTGGGGTGATGAAAATGAATTTTATGGCCCTGGATTAGAAGATACGAGCGGCCCTACAAGCAACCAAAGTTACCGCTTTTACATGAGTTCATTACGGGCCTTACAATTACGTAGAAACTACTTTTCTGTAGGTTCTACGCAACTAAATTTCTTAAGAAACTTCAATGACGAATTTAATACAAACAACTTTATAACTTACCTATCAAAAGTACTTGGTAGGACTCGCGAAGATACCCCTGATGCTTTTGTTGTACTAGGGGAAAGAACCCTTAGCACCAATTCAGGCCTCTATCCAAAAGAATATAAAACACCTCACACTTCAGAGCCTTGCTTAATAGCTGGAAGTAATCGTGGCTACACAACAGTAAATGAATTTGGTCGCTGGCTTTCAGTTGTTAGTGCAACAGACGGAGACCCTCACCTGCGTAAAGACATGCCAAACTCAGAAAAAAATTGGGGACTCAACTTGATAGCCGATAGGGGAAATAACACCTTCTATGAGCTATATGCACGAAAATCTCCTGAGCTATTATTTGATATTAATGATCAACTGATGCAACAACGTTGTCCGAATATCTGCAATCTAACTGTAAAGATCATTTTTAAAGACAACAATGCTACCAGCCTCCAACTCTCACATGCAAATGGAGTAAGCGAAATTTTAACTACACAAGGTACTGGACAAATCAAAACAGCATCATAAAATATTACATACTACTAATGAGAACATAAATTCGATTATCAACAATTTAAGGAAAAATATGCAACAGAAACATTTAATAGGACTATTACTCTCTATTTTCCTTACCCTCAATGTACCTTCTTTCGCCGAAGAACTTGTTATTTCTCAAAAGTCGACACTATTAAAACAACTGCAAAGCCTCACGCAAGGAAATGCTAAATTTAGCATTGCTAAAGATGGAACTATCAGATTTATTTCCATCCCAAAAGGGGCTACGATAAACCAGCCTTTTAACGGTGTAGCTAGCTCAAACCCTACAAAAGTCGCAATAAACTTCCTTTCTGAATACAAGGTCTTATTTGGTACTGATTATGAACCTGAATATAAGCTAATAAAAGATACTATAACGGGTTCGAGACATTCAATAAAACTGCAACAAAACTACAACGGCATCCCCGTTTTTGCAGGCGAAATGGTTGTTAGACTAAATCCAAGCTTAGATGTAACAGGAGCAAATGGAGTCATTGCCTCCAAGCTAAACGTATCTGTAAAGCCATTGATTAACAAAGAAATCGCGAAGGAAAATGCAATTACTGCAGTCCAAAAATCGAACCTTAAAAATGGTTTGGGTCGCTTAGCTATAACTGCAAATGAGCCTACCCTTTGGATATATAATCCTAAATTACTTGGTAAAAAAAATAATATTAATAAGCTTGCATGGCGCGTAGATGTTTCTGACACTAGTCGCATGAAAAGTAATCAATACATATTTATTGATGCTATAACCGGTAATCCATTAAACCGTATTAGTAATATTCACGAAGCTAAAAACCGTAACATTCATGACTTAGCTAATGATAATACAGGAACATATCCATCTAACCTTCCTGGGCCAATAGCTAGAACCGAAGGGCAAACCTCCTCTGGAGTAACAGATGTAAACAATGCCTATGATTTTTTTGGTGACACTTACGACTTTTACTTATCTACTCATAATAGAGATAGTATCGATGGGGCAGGAATGACGCTAAAGGCAACGGTCCGTTATTGTGATAATACAGAAACATGCCCCTACGCGAACGCTGCTTGGGTAGATACATTATCACAAATGGTTTTTGGTGCAGGTTTTACCGTTGATGATGTTACTAGCCATGAAATAACACATGGTGTTACCTCACGTACTTCAAACCTAATTTACCAAGATCAATCAGGTGCTATCAATGAGTCCTTCTCTGATGTTTGGGGAGAGTTTGTAGATTTAAGCAATAATGCAGGCAATGACACTGCATCCGTTAGGTGGCAAATGGGTGAAGATATTGGTGCTTTTAGAAGTATGAAAGATCCTACGCTATTCACTGATCCAGACAAAGTCACCAGCCCTAATTATTATTGTGGCACAGGAGATTCAGGAGGAGTACATACAAACAGCGGAGTGAATAATAAAGCAACTTATTTAATAGTTGATGGTGATACTTTCAATGGCTTTACGGTAAATGGTATCGGCATTACAAAAACTGCAAAAATTTACTATGAAGCACAAACCAATATTTTAACATCAGGCAGTACGTATCCTGACTTATATAATGCTCTGAATGCCGCGTGTAATACCTTAGTTGGTACTACTGCTAACATTACTACCGCAAACTGTACGGAAGTTAAAAAAGCACTTGATGCTGTTGAAATGTACCATACCCCATGTACTGGCCCATTACCTGCACCAATTTGTCCATCAGATTTCACGCCTAACTACTTAATTAAAGAAAGCTTTGAAGGTGGTTTAAATGGCTGGACTCACTCAACAACGACAGGTATAGATGCATGGTCACTAAGCTCCACTTCCCCTAACACAGGTACAAAACATATACATGGAGAAAATGACAGTAACATAAGTGACTCAAGTATTAGGTCAAACTTTTCATTAAGTATTCCTGCAAATGCTTACCTGCGCTTTGCTCATAGCGGGGCGTTCGAAAGTGGCTATGATGGAGGTGTTGTCGAATATACTACTGATAATGGCACTACATGGAATGACACTGATACCCTCTTCAGCCATAACGGATATACAGATATACTAAATACAGCCTTCAACAACCCACTAGCTGGAAGAAAAGCGTTTACAGGTGATTTTTCAGGAACTTATAAAACAAGTCGTATTGACTTAAATAACTTGGCAGGAAGTACGGTTGATTTTAGATTTAGAATAGGCACTGATAACTCAGTAGGAGCCACAGGTTGGGATATTGATGATATTGATATTTATACCTGCCTACCTCCTTCCCCCGAAATAACTTCTCCTGCAACAGAAAGCACTCTCTCCAGCTCTACAGAAATATTCATTATAAACAGTAACGGTATAACCCTAACTAATTGGAACTTGCGCGTAGGAACGACGATTGGTGCTAACGATATTGCAAACCGTTTTGCAGGCAGCTCTTCTAATAGTATGACTATCAGTGGTCTACCTACAGACGGCAGTACTCTATATGTACGTCTTCAGTATAAAGAAGGAGGTATTTGGAAAATAGCGGGAGACTACTCGTATACCGCATTTTCACAAGTGGCACTACCTCTAATTACCAGCCCTGTTTCTGGCTCAACCTTTTCAAGCTCAACAGAGACATTTGCTTTAGATAGTAATGGAATCGCTCTAACTAACTGGAACTTACGCGTAGGTACTACCGTCGGTTCTAGCGATATTGCAAACCGTTTTGCAGGTAGCACGTCTAATAGCATTACTATTAACGGCCTTCCTACAGACAGCAGTACTCTATATGTACGCCTTCAGTATAAAGAAGGAGGAGTTTGGAAAATAGCGGGAGACTACTCTTATACTGCATCTCCCCAAATAGCACTACCCCTAGTCACCAGTCCTGTTTCTGGCTCAACCCTTTCAGGATCAACAGAGACCTTTACATTAGATAGTAATGCAATAGCTCTAACCAACTGGAACCTACGCGTAGGAACAACAATTGGCGCTAACGATATTGCAAACCGTTTTGCAGGTAGCACGTCTAATAGTATTACTATTAGCGGACTACCTACCGATAGCAGTACTTTATATGTACGTCTACAGTATAAAGAAGGAGGTCTTTGGAAAATAGCGGGAGACTACACTTATACCGCATCTTCCCAAGTAGCACTACCTCTAATAACCAGCCCTGTTTCTGGCTCAACTTTTTCAAGCTCAACAGAGACATTTGCTTTAGATAGTAATGCAATAACTCTAACCAACTGGAACTTACGCGTAGGAACTACTATTGGCGCTAACAATATTGCAAACCGTTTTGCAGGTAGTTCGTCTAGTAGCATTACTATTAGCGGCTTACCTACAAACGGCAGCACTCTATATGTACGCCTTCAGTATAAAGAAGGCGGTATTTGGAAAATAGCGGGAGACTACTCTTATACTTCTAGTAACTAAGTAACAAGCAACTTGGATTTTAACGACATCATGAATAAAATAATTACGAAACTACTTTTTACTTTATATCTAATAATATCGAGTAATTTTTTAACTGCCGAGGCCGGCGTACCTCTAATATCTAGTCCAAATTCAGGAAGCATATTTTCAAGCTCATCTGTGCCTTTTATTTTAAACAACAATGGGCAAGTAGTCACAAACTGGAACCTTAGAGTAGGCAGTAATTTCGGGGCTGATAACCTTGCAAACCGTTCTGCGGCAGGTTCATCAAGCAGTATTACTGTCCATCACCTCCCCACAGACAGCACTACTATTTTTGTGCGATTACAATACAAAGAAAATGGCATTTGGAAAATCGCCAATGATTATACCTATACAGCCTCACCCTCTCTTACTCTACCGACAATAACCAGCCCTGTTTCAGGCAGCACATTAACAAGCTCATCAGAAATATTTACGCTAGATAATAATGGCTTAACAATAACCAACTGGAACATCAGACTAGGAATTAGTCTTGGGTCTTATGACCTTGCAAATCGCTTTGCAGCAGGCTCTTCTACTCAAATTTCTGTGACTGATCTCCCAACCGACAGTAGCCCTATCTTTGTACGCTTACAGTATAAAGAAAATGGTGTTTGGAAGGTAGCTAATGACTTTATTTATACCGCATCTATGCCTTTATTATCTCCCAGTATTACTTACCCCAGCTCTGGGAGCATGTTAACAAGCTCAACAGTAAATTTCCTACTAGATAACAATGGACGCCCACTAACAAATTGGTACCTTAGTGTAGGTAGTAGTCTTGGCGCAAATGATATTGCAAACCGGTTTGCGGCCAATACATCAACAAGTATCACTATTAATAACTTACCAACCGATGGCAGAGAAACCTTTGTCCGCTTACAGTATAAAGAATATGGCATATGGAAAACTGCAGAGGACTATACCTACACTGCCGCAACCTCTCTCACCAACTATGGTGAGCTTGGCCCATACCAGCCTCTCAGGTATCCTGAAAATGGACTTACAGATGATAACTATGTTATTTATTACCCACAAAATGCCATTACAGCAGATATGCCTGTCATAGTATTTTTAGAAGGGGGTGGTAACACGCCAACCATAGATGACTACCAAGGCACAATGATGTTTCTGGCCTCACAGGGGTATTATGTCATCGGGGCAGAATCTGGAGGAAGTTATGATTCGGATTATGCAAGAAGCATTGTTCAAAGCGCAATAGATCTATCAATAAGTGCTCATGGCCTGACTCTCTCAAAACTTGCCGTAATGGGTCACTCTCAAGGTGGCGGGCAAGCCTTCTACGTTATGCGATATTTTCAAGATCCCGCAAACGGTGGTTTAGGAAGTATTGCAAGTTTAGTTTTATCCATCGATGGGTGGTTCTCATTTACCATGAACCAAGAAGATTTAGCGACTCTTCATGGCAATATCGCATTTATACAAATGAATGATTTAATCGGCACGGGAACTGATCCGCGTATCCACCTAAGCATCTGGAACCTCAGTAGCAATACCGAAAATAAGTTCTTAACACTTCCCCACAATGATCATTCATATATAAAGGGAGATTTAAACACTCTACTAAATGGGCGCACAGATATTCTATATCAATTAGGAGCATTAACATCTGATGCCTTTAACAATGAAAACAATGGTTACGCCTCAATTCCTATTACACAAAAGGCAACATTCAATGCTGTTTTTAATGCTCTAATGCCAGAGAACCAATACAGCGCAGATTGTGAAGGGGTTGCGTATAATGCCCGTCAAAATCAATTACGACACTTTAATATCGACTACTGTGCAATGACAGAATAGCTCCATACTTATTATCTATTGGTTTTGCTTAGAGTTATCTAAATCAAGCTATACGTAAAATAACCCTTTAACACAATAAGCTACTGTGGTATTAACTATATATATTTCTTAGACTACATATTTAGGCTCCATTTTATGAAAGGTATTATTCTAGCAGGTGGTTCTGGCACGCGCCTTTACCCTATCACAAAAGGTATAAGTAAACAGCTTGTACCTATTTATGATAAACCAATGATTTATTATCCTCTCTCTGTACTTATGCTTGCAGGGATTACCGAAGTATTAATTATATCTACACCTCATGATTTACCTCAGTTTGAGTCTTTATTAGGAGATGGAAAAGATATTGGTATGTCTTTTTCTTATAAAGTACAGCCTTCTCCTGATGGACTTGCGCAAGCATTTATCATTGGTGAAGACTTTATAGGCAATGATGACGTGTGCCTAGTATTGGGTGATAATATTTTTCATGGTCATGGGTTTACTAGCTTACTCGAACGATCTATTAAAAATGTAAAAAATAAAAGCAAGGCGACTGTTTTTGGTTATTACGTAAAAGACCCTGAACGATATGGTGTTGCTGAATTTGATGATGAAGGTAACGTATTAAGTATTGAAGAGAAGCCTGATACCCCCAAAAGTAATTATGCCGTAGTTGGATTATATTTTTACCCTAACAGTGTCATTGATATTGCTAAAACAATAGAACCCTCAGAAAGAGGTGAGCTTGAAATCACTACTGTCAACCAAGTTTATCTAGACCAAGAAAACTTAAAAGTAGAAATAATGGGCAGAGGTTATGCTTGGCTAGATACTGGTACTCATGAAAGTTTAATGGAGGCATCTAGTTTTATTCAAACGATTGAAAACAGGCAAGGGTTAAAAGTTGCTTGCCTTGAAGAAATTGCTTATGAAATGGGTTACATAAATAAGGACACACTGATTGAGTTAGCTCAACCCTTAAAGAAAAATAACTATGGTCGCTATCTTTTAGAGCGCGCAAACGAAAAAAACTAATTTCAGTAAGATATAGAATAAGAAACATCCGCTTTTACATGATGCTTCCCTGCAGAAATAAAGTCTAACATTGTTAAAAAATAATAGGCTATATTTAAAAGTGTGCGTGCTAGAGTCTTTAAATGTTACATAAGCTTACCCAAACAAAAACCCAACATATAGTTGGGTTTTTGTTTGGCGGCATAGCAGTTTTCTTATTTGGCTGCTGCTACTTTTGCACCTGAAAGACTTAGATGCCCGTTAGCCGAGGCAAGATTTGTTACCAGCTTTTCCAATGATGCTAGTTGCTCCTTCATCTTGGTATTTTCTGCTACAGATTCACGCAAAGCTTCAATTTGTTGTTGCTGATCTTTAATCTGCTGATGTTGCTGAATGGTATATAAAGTTAGCTCTTCAATTTTTTCCAAATGCTTCATCTACGATTTACCCACATTAACTGTCTTAGATTTTTTAATATCAGATTCGCTGGCAATATTGGGCAAGTGCTTTTCCTTTTGCACAAAGCTCTGAAGTTCATCCAGTGGCATCAATTTATAGTCATCAGCAAAGACATAATCAGGTACGGTTAGCTGTGTTCCTGAAACAAACATATTGCCAAGTATATGCAAGTCGCCATCAGCATCAAGCTCAAAGTTCCATGCATTACTACCCGCTGCTACATTTTTCCCCATTTTAACAAGGCCTGTAGAGTTCATCAACATTTTAGCGCCACCAACATTTACATCACTAATTAAGAATGCGCCAGAACCGCCCGTTCTAAACTCCCATTTATTGGTATTGCTAGTATCTTCAAGCTGGAAACCAACACCACCATTATTTCTAAGCTTAACTACATTTCGAACAGCCGTCGTTGAGTTACTATCTTCAACGATTAACCCTCCACCTACTCTTTTTAGATGCAATGCAGCTTGTGGATTAAATACTCCACCCATACCAATATTCCCATTGTTTTTCATGATAAAATTGGTATCGGGAGTCTGGTTTTCTATACGAAAGGGATATGAACCATATATAGTATTATTTCCATTTCTAAAGATAAGCTCAGCACTGCTTGTCTTTATAGCCCAGTCTTCTGTGCCATTCTCCAGTAAAATATTACCTCCTCCGCCCACCTCTAAATCAGCACCTGAGGTAGGATTCGCTTTATTAATACCAACAGCACCAGAATCGTCTAAGTAAAGTTGATTTGTAGTGCTACCTGTAAGCTCCATAACAAACTGGTCAGTTCCTGAATTATCCTCTAATAAAAGCTTATCTTCATTTACCGTAACTCGAGCAGACTTCCCTGTTGTAGGAGTAGTATCTCTCAAAAAAATTCTAGGTAACATTGATTTAATATCAATAGGTGCCGCAGGTACATCGTTATTTATACCTACATTACCACCTGTTCCAATATATAGGGTATTTGCAGATCCTGCTCGTTCAATTTTAAAGGGCTCAAGGACGCCGTTTTATGCACCCATAACTAAAAGTGCACCATTTAAGTTAGTTTCAATTTCCCATGCTAATCCACCCACGCTTATATCATCAAGGTAAATTTCAGCATCACCAGTAGCCTCCACATTACATGGACTAATGCAGGTACCTGCATTGGCAAAGCCTGTTATTGCCATCATAATTGAACCCAATGGCATTGCTAATTTTGTTTGCTTGTTCATTTTAATTTCTCCTTAATATCTTAAATATTTGGCTTTATTCTTCACTATCTACTACAAGAGACTGCCTACTAAGCATTTCTATACGTTCAGCTTGCGCTTTACTCGCTTGTGTTATATCGTTATTTTTCGAGGTGATGCCGTCTTTTATAATAAAACCACCATTTTGTGTTGCAACACTACTATTTGGATTATTTTCACGGTCGGCAGAGGCGGTACTTAGCAATAACTCATAATAATAAATACCATCTGCAAGACTACCTGTGTCAACACGGATACTTTCGTTCGCCTTAAAATTAGTGGTTAATTCCGAACTATTACTGCTAACTCGTAAATTAGCTAAGTCATAACTAACCACTGGGGATAGCGTTAAACCACCTGTATCAACCTTCTCTTCTGCAATACCCTCTGCAAATAAGACTGTGGATGAAAATGACATGAGTAGTCCAATGCTTACATGTTGAATTTTTTTGTACATTTTTAATCTCCCATCAGTAGACAAAAACTTTTAACAGCAATGCCTAGCAATAATTTTGAATTGAATTTCTATAAATTGTCTTTTTGCATTATTCCTATGTAAGAACTAACCGCTTTCTATTGCCACTGCTAATGCACTTGCCATTAATTTTTTTTGCATTTTTTCTTGTAACGTTTTCATTTCTTTCTCCTTAATGATCTTATCTAAATAAAAATAGAGTAACGTTTAAAGATTAATTACATGTAATTAATTGATATACGCTATATATTCTTAAAATAAGCATATGACAAAATATCAACTAAACTTAGGGAGAACCTAGGGATTTCCTAGGGGTATTTAGAGTGACGAAATATTACTAATACAAGGAGCTTTGAACTTATGATTTATAGTATTGGCACTTACACAATAAACACAGAGAAGCAAGAGCTTCTATACGCTGATACCCCACAAAAAGTTGAGCCTTTAACATTTAAAATACTGACCTATATGCTGGAAAACCCAAATAGAGTCATTACACGTGATGAGTTATTACAGAACGTCTGGAGTTCACGTTATATCTCTGACGCAACATTAACCACCAGTATCAGTGTTGCTCGACATGCAGTTGGTGATAATGCTAAAAAACAAAAATGTATCCAAACGGTATCAGGCTCTGGCTACCGTTTTATTGCAGCTTTTGATCAGCATGATAAAAATATTTTAGAATTATCAAAAGCTTATAACGCAGATAAAAGTAACATTCAGCATCTCAAGAAAACCAGTAACTTTCCTTTACTCCCTGACAAACCTTCAATTGCAATCATGGATTTTATTGATGTAAGCAAAAATCAAGAGGCCTCCTTATTAGCCTATGGCTTAACGTCTGAAATCAATGCTTCGTTTGCTAAAATGCCTCATTTTCTTGTTATTGCGAGAGCTTCAGCATCTCAATTATCGAATATTAACTTATCCTCTAAAGAAGTTGGAGAACGGCTTGGGGTACGTTATTTAGTCTACGGAAAGCTTGAACAAGTTGCGTCACGTATTAGAGCTACGCTGTCTGTGGTTGAAGCCATTCAAAATACTGAAATATTCTCTGATCATTTTGATTATTCATTTGATGATATTTTTCAACTTCAAGATGACATTACAAAAGCTATTGTAATGGCGACAGACTCAGCTATCACGCAGGCAGAAATTGAACGAGCCTTTAATAATCCCACAGAAGATTTAAACGCATGGGGAAATTATCATAGAGGCATATGGTATTTAGATCGGCCAACACAAAGTGATAATGCGAAATCAGAAGTTTATTTTGAACAAGCGATCAAACAAGACTGTAGGTTTGCGCGTGCCCATGCATGGCTGTCATACACTTATACAAACCGTCGTTTACTCGATCATAGTAAAATAAGAAAAACTGACTATGACATGGTAAAGTCAATCAACCATGCCGAACACTGTATTGATTTTAATCCCAATGAAATGTTAGGCTATATGTGCTTAGGCAGAGCTACACTCCATTTTCACAGCGTAAAAAATGCCGAACCTCTAATTGATTATGCGCTAAAGCTTTCCCCTAATAACCCGTATAACTTAAGAGTGAAAGCCCAAATAACTGCTCGTTTAGGTGATGATTATAAATTAGCCAATCAATATCTTGATTTATATGATCGTATAACGCCCTACTCTCATTTTGATAAGTTACTCATAATCATGATTCGTATTGTGATCCTAATCAATCAAAAACGATACAGCGCTGCTGCTGCACAGATTGATCAAGCAGTAGCATTTAATAATAAATATTTTCTTGTTTTTGCCCTTGCAACTGCTACTCATCAACTCGCGGGAAATCAAAACGAAGCACAACAATATGCGATTGAAACATTACGTTTATTACCCAGTTGCACGACTGATTCTTGTCAGCGCTTATTCTCGTGCAAAGAAGCACCTAGAGAAAGGTTCATACAAGCACTCCATGCGGCAGGTATACCCAAAGCAAACCAAGCACTATGAATACGCTTTTATCGAAGTTAGTTGATGAGGTTTTTAAAGCACTTGAAGTAAAGGATAAAAAGACCATCATCAACCTCTTTCATAATGAGTGTGAATTTATTGATCCACACTACCCTAATGCCATATGAAAGGTAAAGATGAAATATCTGAAGGATTAACATGGAGCTTTAAAAGTGTTAAAGAATTT
>JALSJU010000076.1 GCA_026989145.1 Thiotrichaceae bacterium | reverse complement strand
GAAACTTTATTCACCCTTTTTCTGGCAAGCTCACTTTTTGCACTGAGCAAATTAGTTTTGACACAAGATAAAATGCGATGGGCTCTTATACTTGGAATTACGATCACCTTAGCAACAATGACACGCCCCATTAGCTATTATCTCGTATTTTGTTTTGTACTAGGGCTTGCTGTGTTTAAACCATACGTCGCAAAATCATGGCTAGAGCTAGGGCGCATTACACTTCTTATTCTAATTCCTTTACTACTAACGACAACTGCTTGGAAAGTACGCAATGAAAATCTAACAGGCGTTTATGTGTTAAACGATGCAATGAATGAAACCCTACTCTACTACAAAGCAAAAGGCGTATTGATGGTTGGCAAGTCGTTAACTCAAGAAGAAGCTCACCAAGAAATTCTTCAACGACTATCTAGCGGTATAAGCACCACAAAAGAACAAGTGGAAGAAGAGTCCAAGCTTGCGAAGGAAATTATCTTAAATGACCCTAAAAGCTACTTCAAACTTGCGATGACTGGTTTAAAAGCTATTATTTTTGGGCCTGGCTTAACAAGCCAAGCTCAATTCTATGACAACAAAGAGGAAGGACGGACTAATACTGGGTACAAGCTTTGGTATTTGTTATTAATTGGCTATGGCATAGCATTTATGTTGCTTAGTTATCTCTTTTCGATTTACGGTTTTATTCGCTCCCTAAATAAATCAACAAAACAAGAAATGACGTTACACTTGCTGATGCTAGGAGTAGTTACCTATTTCATTCTTATTTCAACCGGACATATTGCAACTGACTCACGAATGCGAGTCCCCATCATTCCGATTATACTTATTTATGCATCGTATGGCGTATTCAGCTTGTTAGAAGCCCTAAAGTTCCGCAAAATAAGAAAAAGCGAATAATCCCAATAAAAAATGGATAAAAAACTCTCAAACTACCTTGATATTGTACGTGTCACCGCATCTTTCGCCGTGTTATTTCAACATCTTTCAATGTACAACAATAATGTCTATGCCTTCTTCTCTAACTACGGGCATCCAGCAGTTATGGGTTTTTTTATCCTGTCGGGATATGTTATCGCTTTCGTTGCAGATCAAAGAGAAAAGACCTTTAACATCTATTTAAAGCATCGTTTCGCACGACTCTACAGCGTCATGGTTGTAGCGTGGATTTTAACCATCGTATTAGACCTTTCAGGTAGCTTATTAATCAATCCTAATACTTATGCTGGAGCTATTCCAACAGATAATATTTTAATACGTATTATTTCCCATTTTTTCTTCCTACAACAGTCATGGCTTGTCAGTATTCAATTCTTCTCAAACCAACCTCTATGGTCTTTGGCTTATGAGTTTTGGTACTACATTTTATTTGGGCTTATTACTCTCTATAAAGGGAAGTACAAGTTAGCACTTATCGCAATAAGCTGTTTAATCATGGGGCCAGTCATTTTAATCTACGGCACAATTTGGTTTGCAGGGTCGTATCTTTATAAGATTCACCAACAAGAGACTAATATAACCCCCGCTTTAGCATCCTTTATTTTCTTGCTATCGATACCTGCAATTTTTTCTTATCCTTATTGGAATCATTACCTATTACCAGAAAACTTAGGAGAGTATGGAAAACTATCCTTTCGTACACTGCTGGATGATATTATTTTCGCTAGCTTAATTCTTATTAACCTTTATAGCTTTAAATATACAAATTTTTCCTTTAGCTTAGTCACCCCAGTTATTCGTTTCTTTTCAGGAATTGCATTTTCGCTGTATGTCTTTCACTTCCCCCTGATTTTCTTTTTTAAAGCGACGCTAACACGCTATTTTGAACTATCAGATAGATCGCTCTTTTTTATACTGACATTCCTTATCATTCTAACGGTTTATTTGCTCTCATTTATTTCAGAGAGAAAGAAAAAAGTTTATTACCAACTGCTTGAAAGTTTAGAAAATAGGATTTTCAGGCGCAAAAAAACAGACTAACACTGAACTTCTGGGGCTATAGTCAAATATAGTGTACGGCATCCTAAGCGGCTTTCTGTTTTTGATCTACATCTTGTTTAATTCCATTAGTAAATTTAGTTCCTATTATCACATCCGCAAGGTGTTTATAGCCTCGTAATCTTTGCCATCTTTTTTGAGTCACTTCACTAATTTAAATGCCATGGCAAGTGTCGTCTTGCGACTTCTACAGTTTTTTAGTCCGTGTTATTCTTAATCTCACCGTAGCAAAGACTGATTCAATAGGGTTGGTGGTTCGTATGTGTTGCCAGTTTTCAGCAGGGAAGTCATAAAATACCAGCATGGATTGTTCTGATCTTTCTTCAGACATGCCATTGCTTTTGGGTACTTAGACTAATTTGTCTACTTTGTGATTAGATGATAAAAAACAAGTCTACACCAGCTTAGACCACTCTACGGATTTCTACTATAAATATTGATGTCATAAATATTGATGTCATAAATCTTGCGTGATGAATAACCAAAGAAAACAGCGTCCTCCTTCATGTATTTCATTTATTGAGGTAAACAAACCTATTTAACAGTCTATAAACTGCATATATTTAGCAATAAAAAAGCCCACACATGTGGGCTTTTTTATTGCTTGTTTTATAGATCACATCAGGACTTACGACGGAGAAAAGCTATAAAGCCCAGCATCATTAACCATAACGGTGTCGTTGAACCGCCACCACCGCCGCCATTAGATGCTGGCGCTGGTGTCGATGTTGTAGCAGGTACTACTTTAATAGTTTGACTTACTGTTTTAGCTATTTGATAATTAGCATTACCTGATTGATCAGCATCAACAATACAATCACCTTTTGACAAAACTTTTACCGTAAAGACTGTTCTTTTTTTTGTCACTGTACACGTTTTTGAGTCTGTAGCGAAACGTACAGGTAGTTTTGCAGTTGAATTAGCAGACAAGTTCAAAGTAGTGCCGACTTTCATTTCCTTTTTAGCAACTTTAAAGCTTATTTTATTACCTTTTAAGCCCCCCCACTTATCTTTTAAATATTTTTCAATATTTACTATCTCAGCATCTGTTAAAGCACGGTTATAAACCATAGCCTCTGCAATTTCACCTACTAAAAAATTACCATTAGAAATACTTCCGATATACGTTGTATAACCCGTATGAGGCTTTACAAGTCGATTTGAATCAACAACCGTACCATCAACTTTAATGAGGTTTTTTAAACCTGCAGGTTGAGCATAACGAGCTACTGCAATATGGTAATCGGTATCATTTATTACTGTTTTTCCAGATAAAAAAGAGAACTCATCTGGACGATGCCAAACTTTAAGAGGTCCTTTTGCCGCTGTTGAGTTTTGAGCTTGACCTGTAAATAAAGCAATATCATCCGATGAAATTAAATTATTTTGCTTGCCATCATCTTTATTGTTAATTTTAAATAAAACAACTTTAGTATAAGCACTATCTGTTGGTATCAATACCGTTCCTGCATTTCCGTCCTTCAGAGCTGATACAGACAAACCACCATCCTTAAATGCAACTGTACCTTTACCATTTAACTGCTTAAGCAATCTTTTCGGAGGCCTACCATTGTTTGGATAAGCATTATTATCGTTAGCTGTATTGTTATCGGTATAACTTGATTTATCCCGCCAGTTATTAACCGCTTCACCTGTCACAAAATCTTTATCAACCTCCCCATTTGCATCTAAGTCAGAAGCATCCAACAATAAAACCATACCATTCTTAACAGGCGGTGTCTTGGCCGTTTCTGCCAATACTACTTGGCTAGTAAATAATGAAAGTGATAAGACCAACAAGCCATTTTTTAAATTTAACATAATAGAATCCTTAATTTAGAGGACCTCAGAATAATCAACTTGTTCCAAGGCCTCTTTTTGAGTTATTTGCCTAAACTTAGCTTACGACGAATTAACGAAACAAAGCCAAGCATCAGCAGCCAAAGCGCTGATGTCGAACCACCTGACTTGTTGTTATCTTTATTTACCTTATCGATCACAGTTTGAAGCTCAGCAACTGTTGGATTGTTTTTATCCGCATATGTTCCTGCTATAAGTGCTTTTGTGTAATCAGCGCCTTTCTCTAGGTTTTTCAATCCTTTGATAAGGTTTAATTGAGTAAAGGTGATACTACCTTGGCCACTAGCAATAACTTTTCCTACAGCTTCTATAGCTAATTGACTGGCGTTTTTCTTAACTTTGAATGTTACAGTTTCACTAGCTCCATTAGCTGTTTTAGCGGTAAGCGTACAAGTGCCTGCCGACTTTCCAATCGAGACCGTAGAACCACTTACCGTACAAACATTTGTGGGACTTGCTTCTAAAGTTACTGCAGCACCCGAACTAGACTTGGCTGTGACCGTAAAGGCTTTATCACCAACCTCTTTATCAGGAATCGTTGGAAGAGTAATTGTCTCACTTATACCGATAGTATGAGTTTTTATCGCCATATTATAGTTATCAGTTTCGCTTACAACCGCCTTAAGACGACAAACACCCGAAGCAACCTTGATAGTGACTAAATTACTCGCGTTAATACTACAGGTATTGGCATCTGTTGAGGTTATTACCGCTGGCTCACCCGATGTACTGGTTGCTGACGCAGTGAATGTCCCATTTTTATACAAGGTCGTAGGTGTATTAGTCGCAAACGTTATTGCTTGATTAGCTTTAGCAATGGTAATGACTCTTTCCACGGGTGCAGCTGCAGCATAAGTAATACCGTTTATTTCTCCGCCTTGTTGTGACGCCTCCAGTTTACACTCACCAGCCTTTAGTATGGTCACTTTACCCGTTGTGGCATCTGGATTGCTACACACCTCATCAGTCAAAGACGTTACTACTACGTCAAGTCCTGAACTACTTTCAGCAGTAACATCAAAAGCAGCATCACCAAAAACTATATTAGCGCCCTCCGCAGGAGCACTAAATGATAAAGTCTGCCCCACTACAAAGCTAATAGTTGCATCTCCGGTTGTTATATTTTGACCGTTTATAGTAGCGCCGATAACAACTTGGCCTGGCTCGCTACTTTTAACTGTCGTTGTATAAGTACCATCCTCATTATCAATAACCGTAGTCATTGTTGCACCAGATGGCGATGTGTTAGTTTTTATTGAAAATGCCACAGGATCGGCACCACTACCCAGTTGATTACCACTCGGAAACCTTGCCTCAAGGGTAACTGTTGCTGTCGCAGTATTATCAGCCGATACGGGATCTGATGAAACTACAAGTGTTGACTTATCGCCAGTTGCAGCTTCAGGAGAAAAATCAGCGTCATTTTGAATCGCTAATGCTGACCAACGGTATGACATAATGTACTCAGCAGCTTGATTAGGATGAATTTTTCCACTATCAAAGTGATCGTTAAAGTTAAAACGGTAATTCTGATCAATAACAGTAACGCCCTTTGCCTCAGCCCAAGTAGGCGTCATCAAATCATTTAAACCTTTTGCTGCATCGCCGACGCCATCATTGTATAAAACTTTGTCTCCATTAGCCTTGCGTACCATTCCCATTGGAAGAATTTTTGCCACATAGATTTTCATCTCAAAACCAGGATAAGAGGCTTGTTGCGCTGTTTCCTTTTCCTTCAGTTTAGAAATAATACCTTCTATTTCTGTAAGTGTTGTTGAGTAAGTCAGAGCCTCAACCGTATTGTTAGATTTATTGACATCATTATCTTGGTCAAAAATATCATTGGTTCCAATATGCAATAACACTACATTTGGCGTGTACCATGTTAGCCATCCACTTGCATTACCATCACTATCGACATTATAGAGGTTATCCCTTATCTGATCAGCATGATAACCGGCTCGCCCCTCATGGTTAAGAGTTCTGCCCTTATATGTAGAAGGGGCTTGACAGCTACCGCCATCATCTCCTGTATCTGGGCAACGACCAACAAATTTAAAGTCATATTTTAATACAGATAATTTATCAAATAGATCATCACGATAAGCAAGCTTATTAACGCTATCGTTATGAATACCATTGGTAATAGAATCACCCAGAGGAAGAATCGCGAAGGGGGCGGCATAGCTAGACTGTACTGCAAACAGTGACATTGATACGGACAAAGCCAATAAAGAGGGTTTTAGTTTTAACATTTTTATAATCCTTGAAAGGTGAAACATTATATGAGTAATTAATTTAAGTATATTAATTACTCATTAAAAAATAAACAATGGCTAAATATTGAGCTGGTTTAGGATATTAACATACCCTTAGTGCCTTAATGTCAACAAAAGTTCTTGCCTTTATTGCTTATATTTTAAGCGTCGCGGCCAAAAAATGACCACCCCTAAGGTATAAGCGGTTATGATTTACTGATAACACTTCTGAAGGCACTAAGCTCTATCATTTTAATAATGTGGTATAGAGTTTCTGATGCGATTCAGTCATGCTTCTAATAGAATATTGTTGATCAATTTTTTGTGAAAGCTTCCGTGCCTTTTCTTCAGCCTCTGAATAATTATTGTAAACAAGCTCCATCGTTTTACAAAAATCACCTAATGTCGATAAATAGCCGTTTGTGGAATCAATCAAATCAGGTATTGCCCCAACTGGAGTTGAGATTATCGGTAATTTTGCTGCGCCAGCTTCTAATAAAACGATTGGCAGACCCTCATGATACGAGGGTAAAACCATACAATGTGCTGTTTTTAGCAAATTCGGTATGTCGCTTCTCAAGCCTAGCATACGGACATAGTTACCTAATTTTTCCTTTTCAATTGCCTTTGAAATTTTATCAATTAAGGGTTGGTTTTCTACCCCACCACCAACGATATCAATAACAAATTTATAACCTTTTGATTTAAGATATTTCGCACATTCAATAAGAAATATTTGATTCTTTTTCTCACGAATACTCCCTATATTTAAAAAGGTGAAAGGAGTATTTTTTACGGCCTTCTTTTTAAACTTATCAATATTGACACCATTAATAATAACTTCTGTATTCTTTTTATAGAGCTTATTGATCATATCTTTTGAAAAAACAATATCTGCATTTCTAAATGGTTTTGATAGCCAAATCATTAACTCACGATGTTTACCTCCTACATTTGTATTATGTGAAGTAAAAACAACTTTAAGCTTGGGATGCCTCAATTTTAAAAGAACTAAATGGGGCAAGGTATGTGTTAAGTGCGCGTGCAATACATCAATCTTATTTTCAATAATATATCGATTCAAAAACTGATACACCCGAATAAAATCTCTAGGATTCTTTTTCATATCAAGCTTTTGCGCTTTAACGCCTTGGCTTTTATATTCTTCTAGCATATCAGCATGTTCAGACAAGGCTATTATAGATGGGTTAAACCTTTCTTTATCAAGACACAAAATAAGATCTAGAATTACCTTTTCTGCCCCACCTATAACAAATGATGTTGTTAAATTAAGTATATTAATTTTTTTCATGAGACTAATTTCAACCATTCTTTTGCAATAGATTGTGGCGTTAAGTGTAGTACTGACTGCTTCGCATTATTTATAAGATATTTTTTTAACTCTTCATCTTCTTCCAAGTTATCAATAGCATTCGTCAAACCAGAGACACTTTCAGCCTCCACCAACAAACCATTCTCGCCATGATTAATAATTTCATTCGGGCCGGTTTTACAATCAAAGGCTATACAGGGGCAGCTACATGCTAAAGCTTCAATAAGTATATTGGGGAAACCTTCATTACGGCTTGATAGCACGTAAAAGTCGGCATTAGCATAATAGGCAAAAGGGTTATCAACACTCCCTTTTAAAATCACTTTATCGCTTAAACCTTTTTTATCAATTAAGGCCTGCAGCTCTGCCCGTAATTCGCCTTCACCGAGTATAATTAAATCAAGCTTATTTTTTGCCTTACTATTTGCATAAGCTTCTATCAGTAAATCAAACCCTTTTACATGAACTAAGCGACCTACTGTTAGAATATAGGGACGTGTAACTTCAATTGGCTCTTTGGATTTCTGCTGCACCAAATCAATATCAACTGAGTTATAAATAGTACCCGTATTCTTAAAGCCATATAAATCAATCAACCTGTCTTCCATCGCTTTTGAGCAAGCGATCACTTTTTTAGTTTTCGGGTACAAATAAGGGTAAAGCAATTTATAAACTTTACTCATCTTATCAGGGTTTTCATGCACTGAAACGACAACATCTTTAGATGCCATTGCACTAGGGAAACCAGCACTTTCCATAAAGGTAAAAATACCATCAAATTGATGCGTGTTAAAAAGTGATTTTAAGGCAAACTTTCTTTTAAAAATATTTATGATCTGACCGACTAGAGAGGAACTGTGCGGAATATTTAAATCAATAATTTCACCGCCAAATGGATAAACGATATTATCGGCATCAAGTACAATAATAGAGACACTATGACCCTCTTTCTCCATAGCAAGCGATAGATTAGAGACCGCTCGTTCAGACCCACCTCCATTTAAGTTTGCTATTACAAAAGCTATTTTCATTTTTGACCACATCAATTAATTGCAATGTGCGAGACTATACGCCTGCTTAAAAAGTAAGCAATACACGACAGACAAACGTAAACAAAACTAGGCTCAATGCACTATAAACTATGCACTACAAGTCAACATTCTAGGATAATGTATGAATGATCTGAAACACCCGTTAAACGAACATTATGGTTATATTCAATCCGTGTTATTTTTTTGTTAAGTGATGATGATGCAAGCGCATGATCATAACGAAAACCATTCTTCTGCTTAGTGCTTATCCAAGTAAATTCACGTTTTTTAGGGTTGCGCGCGCGCCACGCATCTACCCATCCATCACGTAATAACTGCTGAAACAAGAACGTATGCTCAAATGACTTAGTTTCAGAATCTTCAAACGGAATACCGGTGTTCAAATCACCTATTATCAAGCTATTCTCGTTGAGAAAGTCTTTATCCAAATCAATTAAAGCATGTAAAAAAGGCGGCTGTTTTTTCTTTTGGGGTAGGTGCGCAGCGATTAAATTAAGTTCGGCAAAATCAGGAAAAAAAGCACGAATAGCCCGTGCTGGCAACGGCTCATCTTTAGGAAAAACTTGCGCCTGAAACTGCGTATGTGAGGCTATGATTACGCTATTATCGCGTGCGCTGGTAGTTTCTGGTACATACTGCTCATCCAGCCCCATGCTTTTCAAGCCATCAAGTAACACCGCTTTACTCTTACCATGACGAAACTCTTGTAAAGTCACAATATCAGGCTGCTCTTTTTCTATCGCATCAAGTATATCTGGCGCACGTTGTCCGCCACCGTGAAGGATATTCCAACTAAGTATTTTCATGCGGCTATGATAACATCATAGTATTTACACAGGTTCTCCTACCCAAATTCACACTTAGAAACACGAATTTAACACAAGTCTTTGATTCCACAGCACATCCCAAAAATGCCCGCTTAACCTACGGGTGAAGCTAAGATTTTTTGAATATACTGTAAAACCAAATACTTGCATTCTATTTCGCTTTTCTAAGTGTGGATTTGGTCATATCTAATTTTTGCTTTCAGCTGAACCTTGATAGATAATTCCCCTCTAAAAAAAGAGATTCCTAATCTCAAAAATAATGGGGATAAAAAACATGCAAGAAATAAAAGTAATACATCAAGCCTCAAAGGCTGACTTAGGCTCGAAAGGGGTTTTCAATTGGTCACTCTGGTCGCACCCAGAGGCTAAATTCCCTTGGAGCTATGAAGGCGAAGAAAGCTGTTACTTACTTGAAGGCAAGGTAACCGTTACACCCAAAAATGGCAAACCAGTCACAATCGTTAAAGGTGATCTTGTCACCCTTCCAAAAGGACTACAATGTTGCTGGGAGATTCACGAACCCGTGAAAACACATTATAAATTCGATTAGCTTTATTATTTAACAAGCAAGATTTATCATAAAAACTCTCTATAAAATTAATCCCCCACCCACTTCCATCATTGCAATGATGTGTTTTAAACGGAGGGATCAAAAATATTCAAATTTCAAAATCAAAAAAGGCTTAGCATTAAGCTAAGCCTTTGAAAAATATGGTGGGCCGTGAGCGATTCGAACGCTCGACCAATTGATTAAAAGTCAACTGCTCTACCGGCTGAGCTAACGGCCCTTGCTGCTTATTAAGACTTCTGTAAAGATGATCTTAATCAAGAGAGGCGGTAGTATACACTACCGAAACTCCCTTTCAAGCGGTTTTAACACGAATATTAAGGAAAGTTTAAACTTCTGGATATTCGCTTTAAAATCACTAAACTTTATCCAGCTTTCTTAAGCTGTTCGGCAGTAGCTTCATATCGGCTAAACCTGCAACCAGAGCTTTTCCAAATGTTGCCTCTTCTTCATAGACCATTTTGTAATATTGAATTTTCATGGTTAACGCACTACCCAGCACAATCGCAAAGAAAGTGATAAATGAACCCATCGCCAAGGTTGATGCACCGGTTACTGCTTGTCCGATAGTACAACCCATTGAGAGTACACCACCTACTCCCATCAATAAACCACCGATAATATGGGTAAAGAAATCGCCCCAACTTGAGAACCACTCAATTTTAAACTTACGAAATAACACCGAATAAAGAAATGAACCCGCAATTACGCCAGCCCCTGCTAACAGTGCAAAAGTTAACATTTGGTTTGAAAAACCCGTTTCAATCCAGCGGATTAAGTGCCCTGCTGGCTGTACAAATGTGAATGATTGCGCGCCGATGGCAAAAGGCCGCTCATCCATCATTTCTGCTTCTTCCAGTAGGTTTTGCCCTAACTCGCCCGTAGTTACCCACCACGCTGCCACAACAACCGCTGCGACGATGAAGCCGCCTAAAATATTATCAAAACTTTCTCTAAAATCTTTTGATAAAAACGCCCATAGCACCAGTAACCCACCTAGTACCGCTGCAACAATTGGCGTGGTTGATTGTGGATCACTACCCGCAACGTGCGCGATCATCGTGCCCAAGCCTTGGTCATTCATATCTTTTAATGACAGGTCTATAAAGGCAGGCTCCATCCATGATAAAAATGCGGTGTATGAATAGTTAGTGAAAATCATTAAATACGACATCACACCAATTGCCAATAACACAAAGATTGATTTGATATTACCACCACCCAAACGCACCAAGGTTTTATTGCCACAGCCAGAACCAAACGTCATGCCAATCCCAAACAATAAACCGCCCAGCACATTACGTGGCCACGCAAATGTAGATGTAAGATACGGTGGGTTGGCGGTATCATTACTTGCCACCAACGACATATCATTCAGCCCCAAATAGCCCAAGCCCATCACACCCAGCATTGCCAAACCCATAGCAAACACCCATGCGCGCATACGTCCCGTATCACCAATGTTCACCACATCAGATACCGCGCCCATGGTACAAAAATTTGTTTTATTGGCAAAAAAGCCCAGAATTACGGCTAGGCCGAATGCCCACGTCAGAATCGTTGTTGTAATTTCCATATCTCTCCTCCTATAGATAATATGAGGCAGAGATAATTGCAGAAATAAACAAAGTTTTACCACGAAGGGCACGAAGGTAGAAATAAAAGGAGGTATAAAGGAGATATCAAAAAAACAACAGCCTTGCACTCTTTACAACAAAGGCTACTCACCTCGCCTTCCTACACGCTTAGTTTGCGATAACTTCATCGCGCGGCTTAAACACCACATCCTCATAAATATCACGCATGGGTAATGCTATCTCGATGCACTCTAATTGCAGAGTATCGTTCGCATTCAATAAAAAATACTGCCAATGCTCACCATCGCGCCGATACAGCTCTACCTTTTGTTCATCTTGCGCGACCATCACATACTCATGCAATGAAGGGATATTTTGATACGCATGAAGCTTTTCACGCCGATCAATGCCTTCGGTAGAAGGCGACAGAACCTCCACAACCAAACACGGCTTCTCAGAATAATACTCATGGTTATCCAATTCATCACAACTTAACAAAATATCAGGGTAATAAAAGCGTTCTAACTCAGCAATATAAAGCTTCATATCCGCCATAAAAGAACTGCATGAAGTCCCGCGAGAGCCTTGGCGAAGCCGAGATGCAATATTCAAAGATATCTTGTTATGGTTTCTACCCGCGCCCGCCATAGCAGAGACTTGCCCATCATAAAACTCATGACGCACCTCGCTCTCAAGCTCACCTTTGAGATAGTCTTTTATTGATAATGATGGTTGATGTGCTTGCTGCATGATTTTCTCTTACTGAAGTAATTAATATTATTCTACCACGAAGGGACGCGAAGAAGAGTAAAGCAGCTTCCATTGGTTGCACTGCCGATGTTTTAAAGGCTTCAGATAATAACTACTGAAACAACTGACTATGAGAGCCTATTCTTACCAACTTAATAACACCCCCCTCAATTTGATAAATAACCAATAAATCGCCACTAATATGAAACTCTCTAAAATCCACCCAATCACCTTTTAAAGAATGATCCTTCGCTTCTTGAGGTATTTTTTTAGATTCCAGTAGGCAAGCAAGGTAGAGAATATATTTAGTTAAATGCTTATCGCTTAGCTTAAGTTTTTTACTATCCTTAATAAAAGACTTGGTTTGCATAAGAATCAATGCGATAAACTCTCTTTTAATTGATCAAGTGAAACCTCTTCTAAACTACTATTAGCTCTCGCATCCTTCATTGCTTGCACTGTTTCATCATTCGGTATTTTTAACTGAAACGGAATACCTTTATGCATTTTTATTTGTTCAAAGTACATGGTTATTGCCTGAGTCGTGGTAATACCTAGACGAGAAAGAATTTGTTCTACCTCGTTTTTTAAATCAGGTTTAACTCTTGCGTTTATAATGGCCGTTTTCATAAAAAACCTTATTGTATTTCAATTGAAATACAATATAACATAGTATATTGAACTATTAAATACCTGATATTAAAGCGCGCATTACACATTTTTAGATATAGGTTTCGGTTTTCCACTGCTACAAGTTTTCCATTCCTGCAGTCTCCCTATGCAACTTCCAATACATTAACACTCACTGTTTCCCCCACGCTATCTAGTACTCCAACAACACAGGTTTGATGAGTACAGAGCCAGAAAGCAGTCATCCACGTTGTTACTCTTTTTATGAAGGGAACAACCATTCACTGCAAAGCTCAAACCACTCGTGAATCTCCAACATTAATCAAGGCGCACGGCTCTATTATTACCAGAGGTATCAGTTTAGCTCTTCGTTAAATAAACACTAATGGCGAGACATTAAACCTATGACTAACCTTTTTAATTTGTTCAATATTCAGTGTTCTTTTCCCCGTTAATATTTCAGAGACAACACCTTGGCTTCCTATTTCTTTTAAATCAGCTTGATTTAAACCATGTTCCTTCATTAGGTATTTTAAAGTATCGACAGGAGAGGCGTCACCGACTTTATAGTTTTGGTCTTCATAATTTTCAATCAAATTACCAATCGTCTCCATAACAGGTGCTAGTTTATGGTTTTGATTATTTCCAACCTCATCAATTAAGTTATCCAATATTTCTACAAGCGCATTATATTCCTTCTCAGTATGAGGAACTGAAAATATAGAATTAATGGTAGGCCATATTTTCTCAATATATTCTAATTGTGTATTCATTTTGTTTTCCATTTTTCTTTATCATATTCTTTGTGCGTAAGTACATGGCGAATATACAAACATTGTGTGTTGTAGTGTATAGCGGCAACCAGTCTTATTTTGTTACCGCCAATATTAAACACGGTTAAATTATCAACTTTATCTGCACTTGGAAAAATCTCTCTTAGTTCTGAGAAGTTAGATATTTTACTTTTTTTAATAATTCTATACCAGGCATCTAAAGCAGTAGAAGTATTTGGGTGGTTTTCCGCAAAATCTAATAATCTTTTTCGTGTAATCACATGCATAGCAATACTATATCTCGTATTGAGATTTATTGCAAATGATTGAGTATTTCTTTAATACAAACCAACCCTATCTTTAATCTTACCTTCATGTCCTTCATGTCCTTCATGCTCTTCATGGTTCAAGCTTTTTTCTTTTATTTTTGGCTTAGCAAAACTGACAAAACAAGCAATAAACGTCACATAGTGACAAAAGAATGACAAAAAAGCTGACAAAACAAAGAACTGTCATAAGTGGCACAACTAACCAACTCTACAATCAAAACAAATAA
>JALSJU010000075.1 GCA_026989145.1 Thiotrichaceae bacterium | reverse complement strand
AACGCTTTGAAATATTTCGTCGCTGGCGAGAAGACAACCCTCACCCTAAAACCGAACTCAACTATTCTACCCCCTTTGAGCTTTTAATTGCCGTAACTCTTTCAGCGCAATCCACCGATAAAGGCGTTAACAAAGCTACAGACATACTATTTCCAGTCGCCAATACGCCAGAGGCCATTTATGCGCTCGGAGTTGATGGTTTAAAGGACTATATAAAAACCATCGGTCTGTATAATAATAAAGCTAAAAATATCATTGCCGCCTGCAAAATGCTGATCGACTTGCATGATTCACAAGTACCCGAAGACCGTGTAGCTTTAGAAGCCCTGCCCGGCGTTGGGCGAAAAACAGCCAATGTGGTTTTAAACACAGCTTTTGGACACCCAACAATGGCAGTTGATACCCATATTTTTCGTGTTTCAAATCGTACCGGTATCGCCAGGGGTAAAAATGTGGTTGAAGTTGAGAAAAAGTTACTGCGATTTATTCCCAAAGAGTTTATGGTCGATGCGCACCATTGGCTAATTTTGCATGGGCGTTATACTTGTGTAGCGCGCACCCCGAAATGTGCGGCTTGCTTAATTAGTGATTTATGTGACTTTAAAGAGAAAAATTTATGAGCAACCATGCCGTTATTCTTGACGAAAAAAGCTTCAACCCCGGTGATCTTAACCTTGATAATCTCATTGCTCTGCTCGACTCATGGGATCGTTATGACAAAACCAGTAGCGAACAACGCCTTGAGCGGCTAGAAAATGCAACGATCGCTATCGCCAATAAAGTCGTTTTTGACAAAGCCTTACTTGAAAAACTCCCCAAGCTAAAACTCATTCTACTTACCGCCACAGGCATGGATAATATCGACCAAGCCACTTGTGATGCCAACGGCATTACTTATAACAACGTAACAGACTATTGCACTGGCGCGGTTTCACAGCATGCTTTTTCATTAATTCTTGCGCTCTCAATCCAGCTACTCCCCTATTCCGAATTTACAAAAAGCGGAGACTGGTCACGTAGCGGACAGTTCTCTAGCCTAAAATACCCAATACAAGAACTTGCGGGAAAAACCTTGGGACTAATTGGTTACGGCAATCTTGCCAAAGGTGTTGAGAAGTTAGCACTAGCATTTGGTATGAATATCTTAATTGCCGAACGTGTCGGTTCAAACACCGCAAAGAAAGGTCGTTTACTGCTTAATGACTTACTACCACAGGTCGATGTATTAAGTATTCATTGCCCACTTACCCCCGAAACGAAAGATTTAATTAGCACGGCTGAGTTTAAACGAATGAAGCAAACAGCTTTAATTATTAACACCTCACGCGGTGCTGTTATTGATAACCAAGCTCTAGCCGATGCTTTACGCGCTAAAGAGATTGCTGGTGCTGGAATTGATGTTTTAGACCAAGAGCCGCCCCCTGCCGATCACCCATTGTTAGCCAAAGATATTCCTAATTTAATCGTCACACCACATATTGCATGGGCAGCGGTTGAGGCTCGCCAGCGTGTTATTGATAAGGTTACAGATAACTTAAACACATGGTTAAAATCAACTAGCACTAAGGTTTAATGCCCTATACACTAAAATCAACACCTTCTCTTTGTCTCACTTTAACTAACTTATTGGGTAAACTATGTTCACCGATGAAAAAGAAAAATTACGCCAATTCTATTGCGACACCTGGCAAAAACACCTTGAGCAAAAGCCACTCACAGAGCTAGAGCAACAAATAGCGGCGGTTATAAAAGAGCATCCTGAATATCACCAAATAATCGAAAATAAAGAAGCCAGCGTAGGGGCGAATTATTTACCCGAAATGGGTGATACAAACCCTTTTTTACACCTTGGCATGCATTTAGGAATACGTGAGCAAGTCAGCGTTAATCAACCCCACGGAATCACTGAACTTTATCAACGTTTGGTGGCTCTAAAGGGCGTATCCGATGCAGAGCATGCCATGATGGAATGCCTTGTGGAAATGATCTGGCTCGCGCAGCAATCTCAAACTCAGCCTGATGATATTTCTTATTTAAATTGTTTGGGGGAAATCACATGAAAATACCAGCAGCCTTAATTCTAATCGTA
>JALSJU010000074.1 GCA_026989145.1 Thiotrichaceae bacterium | reverse complement strand
TCACAACAAGATCATCGGCAAAACTTTGCTGTTTGATATTTTTCCAAGCCATTTTGTGAACCTGTTGGGTAAAATGCTATTATCCCATTTTTGTGGGATTTTTGCACTCTCGTGCAAAGGTCTCATACTTCTATTTTTTAACGATAAAAAAATAAAGAAATACTCTTGTATTAATTTACTATCAATTAGCGGCGTTTTATACCATATACTTTAGGACCTTGTCCAAAAAATACAGAACATTAACTAAGAACTTTTTTTTACATTAAATGAGTTGATTCATATCAAAAAAAATCAGCTTATATACCAACATTGAGAATAAATCATGAGCGCTTTTTATCAACAAGCGTGCTTTTTGCAAAGTGCTAGCACAACTAAAACATTACCACCTGAGCAAGGGTTTGAAGTGGCCTTTTCAGGACGTTCAAACTCGGGTAAATCCAGCACGTTGAACCGTTTGTGCCAACAAAAAAGCTTAGCTAGAACGAGTAAAACCCCAGGAAGAACACAACTAATAAATTTTTTTGGCTTACCTGATGATAAATTCTTGGTTGATTTACCAGGCTACGGCTATGCCAAAGTACCCAATAAAGTCAAGTTTGAATGGCAACGCTTTATAGAATCTTACTTGAGAGATCGCATGACATTACAAGGCTTAGTCATTGTAATGGATATTAGACGCCCCATGCTGGAATACGATATAAACATGCTAAATTGGGCTGAGGCCCATCAACTTCCAGTGCATATCGTTTTAAATAAGCATGATAAATTAAAACATGGGCAGGCAAAGACAGCTTTACTCAGAACAAGACATCAATTAAAAAATTATTCCAATGAGTTCAGCGTGCAGATGTTTTCTGCATTAAAAGGTTCAGGCGTTGAAGAGCTTAGCAATCACTTAGATAAATGGCTACAACCACCTGAAAAATATATAGGAATATCTAGCGATAAATAAATTCTCATAAAAAAACCCCGCTCAAAAGCGGGGTTAAAAGAACAGGTCTGGATTGGGGACACCAAACCTGTGTCCGCAAGAAAGATAAAGAACACCGGGCTTAAGTGTTCATAAGTTTTATCTTCCCTCGCTGCGGATGGTCAACAAATGGAACAAGTACCACTTGCTGATAACGCTATAAGACTACAATCCTTCAGTCGTTTCGAGCTAGTACTGATAAAGTCTTCAGTTACTAGGATAACTGGCAAACCGCTAATCTGCAAGAAAAAAGTCGAAGGAAGTGTTAATACTCGATGAGCAAACACTTCTTCTCCAAACTCATAAGTAACATCTAATTATGATTAGAGACCTATATCGCAACTCGGTGACAAAAAAAACGTCTAAAGCTTTAATAATCAAGTTATCTGCATAAGCAGCTGGCGATAAACTTACTAAAATCGGATAAATTCACAGAGACAGAGACAGAAAATTGAAGCTAATTTAGTGACGGCTATACAGAGGAGATTATGGTGCTAAAAGTTCCAAGGGTCTTGATAGTATTTTTTAGGTGATTTGGGCTTTACTTTTGTAGGCTCTATAATTTTTTGCCGCTTGCTATACGATGCAGAACTAACCTCACCTACAGTGGCGACACTTTTTAGCACTAAACCATCTCTCACGTATTCCATATCAACCTTGGCACCCATACGCATATTGGCAATCATACTTTTTAAATTTGAGCTATTTCTAACGGTTACGCCATTTATTCGAATAATAACATCACCCTCTTTAATACCAGCCAGTTCCGCAGGAGAGCGCATTGCAACACCTGAAATTAATGCACCCAGTCCATCTTTTAATTTAAACGCTTTAACCAACGCCGGTCTAACATCTTGAATTTCTATTCCAAGTTGGCCTCTTTCTACCTGACCATTTTGTACAATTTGGTCTTTAATATTAATAACCATTGATACAGGAATAGCAAAGCCAATTCCAACATTACCGCCATTGCTATTTCCCAATATCGCGGTATTAATACCAATTAACTCACCTCTTAAATTTACTAAGGCTCCTCCTGAATTACCTGGGTTAATAGGTGCATCGGTTTGAATAAAGTCTTCGTAATGCTCTATTCCCAAACCTGTTCTGCCCAATGCACTTACAATACCAGATGAGACAGACTGCCCTAAGCCATACGGATTGCCAATGGCAACCACAAAATCACCCACCCTGACTTTTTTGCTATTAGCCATCGGCATTGCTGTAAGACGCTCGGGTAATATACGAATTACTGCAATATCTGCACTATTATCGATACCCGTAATTTCGGCATAAAACTGACGTTGATCGGTCAGCGTTACAATAATTTTACCAGCACCCTCAATAACATGTGCATTGGTAACAATGTAACCACTATCTGCATCGACAATAATTCCCGATCCTGTGCCTCGAGTTTTCTTTTTCTTAGCAGGAAGTCGCTTACCGAAGAAATGGCGATAAACAGGGTCTTTTAGGTTCGCTCCCTGCATAGCAGCCTCGGTCGTTATATTAACCACTGCAGGTGTTATTTTTTCTAACATATCCGCTAATGATGGTAATGGTTTTCCATTCACGGCAAACGGAAGCTTTGCTTGAACACTACTACTAAAGCTCAGGAGTAGAACGAATAAAAGGGAAATTAATTTCATGTTAAAACTGATCATTTTTTGACCTTGACATCTTTAGCTTGCACGATCGGAGAATTCTATTCTCTTATAAGCTTAACGAGGGCTCCAGTCAAACTTCTTCTGCATTTCGTGATAAAAGGCTTTTTCTTCATTTGTAGTGGCAGGTGGTGTTTTTATTTGCAAGACTACAAATTGATCACCTGTTAGTGACGTCGAAGCACTTGGCAACCCCCGACCTTTTAGACGCATTTTCTTTCCTGATTCAGAGCCTTCGGGTATCTTCAATTTAATCTTACCCGCCAAGGTATCCACATTTAGACTCGCACCTAGGGCTGCCTCCCACGGCGCTATAGGCAACTCTATAGTTAAATTTTTACCATCAACCTTATAAAGAGAATGTTTTTTAAGTTGTATTTTTAAATGTATATCAGCTCCATTTGAGCCCTTACCAGTAAGACGGATTTTTTTACCATCCTCAAAACCTTTCGGTATTTTAACTTCTATGGTTGAGCCACTTGGTAAACGAACTTTCTTCTTACCACCAGAAAATACATCTTCTAAATCAACCCATAGAATCATCGTTTCAGCAGATGGTTTGCGACGTTGTTGACCAAAACCTCCCTGCTGAAAACCCGCACTACCTGCAGCACCACCAAACATAGACTCAAAGAAATCACTAAAACCAGCGCCACCTGCTTGCTGTCCATGCGCACCTTGCGAAAACTGATTAAAATCAAAGCCCCCCTCCCAACCAGGTGGCGGATTAAAATTTTGGCCATTTTGGTAGTTACTACCCAGAGTATCGTACTGAGAACGTTTACCCTCATCCCCCAGCACCTCATACGCCTCATTCACTTCTTTAAAGCGCTCTTCGGCATCCGCCTCTTTGCTGACATCAGGATGATATTTACGAGCCATCTTGCGGTAAGCCTTTTTAAGCTCTGACTGACTTACATCCCGCTCAACACCTAATATTTTATAATAATCTTTATAGTCCATAGCGTTTAAAAAATTGTTATTAAGACATGCTAAGATGGTATCGTTCGCATAAAAATCAAGCAGATAACATAATATTGGAGCGTTAAATATGAATTACTTTCTTAGTATCGGTGCAACCTTTGGATTACTTGGTGTAATGATTGGCGCTTTTGGCGCACATGGGCTAGAAGGTAAGTTAACAGAACATGCTTTAGCACGCTTTCAAACAGGGGTTGAATACCAATTTTATCATGCAGGTGCATTACTTATTATCGGGTTAGCCTTAAGCCAAGCCCAATCTAGCCAGCTAACTTTATCGGGAATATTTTTTACCTTAGGAATTATTCTTTTTTCAGGAAGCCTCTATGCTTATGCGTTAACAGGTACAAAGTTTTTTGGCATGATAACACCACTCGGTGGGCTTTGCTTTCTAATCGGATGGGGGCTTTTATTAGCGTTTTCTATTAAAACCCAAATCCATACTTAGAAACACGGATATAACAAAAATCTTTAAATCCACAGTGCATCCAAAAAATCCCCGTTTACACTAAAGCATAATTGAGTGCAGTAGCGCTCACTAAAACCTATGGCTAACCTAAGATATTTTGAATATAGTGTGCAAACTAATAATGTTGTGAACCAAATATTTGCATTCTATTTCATTTTTCTAAGTGTGGAGCTGGTAATAGTAAAATCACAAATCAAACCTATAACATTTATTTTTGCGTTGTAGCCAAACCCACTCCAAATAAAACAAAAACTCCTCCACCAGCTCGATTAACTGTTTTAGAGCCTTTCGGTGATGCTAGCCAGCCTTTAATTGAATTTGCTGCAAAAGCATAAATACTGTGTACAATAAGAATCATGCTACAGAAAGTGAGCGTTAAAACCGTAAATTGAAAATAATAACTTTGCTGATGATTTATAAATTGTGGAAATAAGGACATAAAGAAAAATATTGGTTTTGGATTTAATAACGTAATCAAAAAACCTTCTTTAAAGCAAAAGCCGTATTGCTGTTTTATTAGCTGATTTTCGCCCTCATCAACTTCTTCTTTTTGAAAACTAATAGGCGGTGAACGCCAAAGTTTGACGCCTAAATAAATCAAATAGGCCGCACCAATATACTTTAAAACGCTAAAAGCCACTGCCGAGGAAGCCAACAACACGCCCAAACTACTTGCTGAAATAATAGCGATAATAAAAATACCCAAAGCGATACCTAACACGCCAAACAACGCTGATTTAACACCAAATCGAATCGCGTTAGACAAGGTAAGGATTACCCCAGGGCCTGGGCTAGCGACGGTAACTGCAACGATAAGCAAGTAAACTATGTATTGATCCATCAACTTCTCCTACTAAAAAGAAATTCAAACCATATCCACACTTAGAAACACGAATACTTGTACCCATTTCACTTCTCTAAGTGTATATTTAGCTTCAAAAAACCAAGTTTACTACGCTGCAATTTTTTTGTCTAAAGCACTCTCAATTAAGGGGTAAAGTATCGTTGTCTCGGCATTAACCCGATTCAACACCAACTCAAAAATTTCTTTAGAGTCTTGCATGAATTCTTGATGTTTAATTACACGTAGCTTTTTATGTTTACACCACCGTCCTAAGTATTCATTAAACACTCGTTTGATTTCAATTGAACCCGAAAAGAAGTCGTTACTGGTATTTCTTACTTGACTATCATTGTGATTTAACAAATGCCGGTAAACGTCTTTTTCTTCTAAATACAAATGATTCGTTACCTGTTCTGCGTAATCCAAAAACAGATCACAGGTTACCTGCGTATTACACATCTCTTTGTTTGAAATTAAATATTGGAGCACGCTTGATAGCTCTTTAATTTTAGAATTCTGAGTATTTAGCTCTAAGATATTAGTCATTTTAAGTGCCTTTATGTCGTTGTTTTTATATGAAGAGGCTTTGCATATTTGATATACGAAACACACAGTTAATTACCATTTCTCGTACTACGCCCTCTTTATATTCTTAGCTTAGTTCGTATTTGAGAACAGTCAAGGCAATCACTATACTTTCCAATAAAAATGCCTATTCAACTGAATAGGCATTTTTATTGTTACAAGAAGTTAATGAAACTCAATTAAACGTATTACAATCCTTCAACATGCCACTTTTAACCCCGCGTGAGAACCATTCAACACGCTGTTTAGAGCTACCATGAGTAAACGTATGCGGTATTGCAAAACCTTGTGCTTGCTTTTGCAAACGATCATCACCAATTGAGGCTGCAGCGGTTAAGGCTTCCTCTAAGTCGCCTGCTTCTAATATTTTAAACTTCTTTTGCGCGTGATTAGTCCACACACCTGCATAACAATCTGCCTGTAACTCCACCATCACTTGCAGTTTATTATCGTCATTGCCACGAACTTGTTGTTTAGCACGTTGTACTTTATCGAGTGTGCCTTCCATATTTTGAATATGATGCCCAACTTCATGGGCTAAAACATAGGCTTGTGCAAAGTCACCACCAGCGCCGTGTTTTCTTTTCAAATCATTAAAGAAGCTTAAATCCACATATACTTTTTGATCTGATGGACAGTAAAACGGCCCCATCCCTGAACTTGCTGGGCCACAACCGCTGCGCGTTCCACCTCGATATAAAACCAGCTTCGGCGCTGGATAGCGCTCACCTGCTTGTGCAAACACATTACCCCACACAGCTTCTGTATCTGCCATAACGGTTTTAATGAAAGCGGCCTGCTCATCATCTGCGGCCTCACTCACAGGTTTAGGGCTACCACCACCCATCAACGAAGGCATAAAGAAATATGCTGCAGCGCCTACACCAACAACCGCCAAGCCTAGTTTTGAACGTAATAAAGGTTTCACTAAAGGCCATAAAAACATCAAGGTTCCGATGGAGGGAAGACCGCGACCACCACCTAATCCGCCACTACTTGATCTTCTATCTTCTACATTTCTGCTTTGCTTTCTATCACGCCACTTCATAGTTTCTTCCTTAACATTGCTATTTAACTAGTTTACCACGTAAAGAATTGGGTTGTGCTTCGCTAATTTCAACTTTGGCAAAATTTCCTATCAACGATGCATCACCATCAAAGTTTACAATACGATTGTTTTCAGTGCGACCTGCCATTTGTTTCGGGTTTTTCTTTGAGGCGCGTTCAACCAGCACAGTAACTTCTGTACCCACCATCTTTTGACTAATTGCTTGTTCCATTTCAGTAATCCGTTGCTGCAAACGAAATAAACGAGTTTTCTTTACTGCCATCGGCACATCATCTTCAAAAGATGCCGCGGGTGTACCTGGGCGCGCGCTGTAAATAAAGCTAAAGCTTTTATCAAAACCGATCTCTTCAATTAAGTTCATGGTGTCTTCATAGTCTTTATCGGTCTCACCCGGGAAGCCGATAATAAAATCGGATGACAAACTAATGTCAGGGCGAATTTCACGAAGTTTACGAATTTTTTGTTTGTACTCAACCGCCATATGACCACGCTTCATGGCAGCTAAAATGCGGTCAGAGCCACTTTGCACAGGAAGGTGCAAATGGTTTACTAGCTCTGGCACTTCGGCGTACGCCTGAATTAAGCTGTCACTAAACTCAACAGGGTGCGAGGTCGTGTAACGTATGCGGTCAATACCTTCAACCGCAGCTACGTAATGAATCAGCATGGCTAAATCTGCAATATCCCCATTATGCATTTCACCACGAAATGCATTCACATTCTGCCCCAGCAAGTTAATCTCACGAACACCCTGCTCGGCTAACTTAGCCACCTCAGCAATCACATCATCAAAGGGGCGAGATATTTCGGTGCCACGGGTATATGGCACTACACAAAAGGTACAATATTTACTGCAACCTTCCATGATAGAGACGAATGCGCTAACACCTTCTGCAACAGGCTCAGGGAGACGGTCAAACTTTTCAATCTCAGGAAAAGAGGTATCCATTACAAATTTCTTGGTTTGTTTAGCTTCTGCTACCAGCTCAGGCAATCGATGTAAAGTTTGCGGGCCAAAGATCACATCAACTACGGGCGCACGCTTTTGTAGAGCCTCACCTTCTTGACTTGCCACACAGCCACCCACACCAATTATTACATGCGGGTTTTTCTCTTTAATTTTTCGCCAACGGCCTAATTGATGAAACACTTTCTCCTGCGCTTTCTCACGAATTGAGCAAGTATTAAGCAATAACACATCGGCTTCATCGGCATTATCGGTTAATTCGAGACCATCAGAATCTTTGAGTACATCCAGCATTTTCGCTGAATCATATTCATTCATTTGGCAACCGTGGGTTTGTATAAAAATCTTTCCAGACATAACGAGTTATCTTAGGGGTTACAATAATAAGATCATTATCCGCGATGTAACTGTTTTTGTCATTAAACCTTAAACGAAACTCTTAAATCCCTCATTTAGTAGTTCTCATAGCATACAAACGATAGTACCAAATACTACTCCCAAATGGGCTGATTAATAAAAGTAGGGGCTTTAATTAATGATTGAAACTGCTTTTGCGCTTCTGGAGATGAGTCAATAGTCATATCAGCTACATCCCACTTTTCGTTCCAATAACTAATTGCCTTAATTCTTTTCTTACCCGATGCATCTTTTAATGTTTTTATGCTCTTAAAAGCATTTTTATACCACGTTGCTTTTTTAGTCGCTCCATTACTTCCATGCTTATCGGTTACTCCAAATTCCAGCAACGCTATAGGTTTATTTGAGATACTTGCAAGATGTTCAAATTTATTTTTCCCAGTGGAGAATACCGAAGTAGCTTCAGCAACATCTTTAAATTCTATCCATTGATCTTGTGCCTGCGTGTAATCATTTAAACCATAAAGACTAAAGCCTAACCAATCAATATAATCATCCCCAGGGTAATACTTAGCTGGGTCAAAAACAGATGATCTAAAGGGGTTATCTAGTTTCTCGCTCTCATACGGGGTCTTAGAAACATCTGCATGAAAAAACCACGTTACATGATTAACACCTTCATCTCTAAAAATCTGAATAACACGCTGGTACGCTGCTATATAATCAGTAGGTTTTTGATGTTCGCCTCCCCAAGGAAACCAATAGCCATTCATTTCCCAAGCAAAATCTATCAATAACGGAGTTTTAGTTTTTTCATAATGCGCATTAGCATCTTGCGCCCATTTGCGAAGTTCATTTTCGATATCTTTATTAGTGGCAATATTCTTTAGACTGTATTTAACAACACCTGTTCTATCAATTGATTTCAAGTCGAGAGTTTGGCACGTTTCTTTATAGGATTTTTTTGCCTCTACAAAAGAATTAAAGTTTATTTTTGGACAGATATTATAAACATCAAGATCATACTTAATTGATCCCATCGGCATCAAGCGTATAAAAGGAACCTTACCATTATCAACAATGGTCTGAATTTTATTTTTAGGGTACACAATACTTTCTTTCCATTTATTTGAAAAGTAAGACCACATAGCAGGCTTGCCTGCAATTTCATCAAAATGTTTAATTGTTTGGGTCACCACTTCTTCTTCATCTTTAAACCCTGGGTTTGCACCAAAATAAATTTTTCCTGCAGGGGGAGCTTTTAGTTTTTTAGTATCGGGTTTTGTTATTTGAACAACTTCAACACTAGGCAGACCGTATCCATGGGTATTTCCAGGAATAAGTACGATGTGATAATTTGTATCGGCAGTTAAACCCGTTATAAATCCCGCGTTCTTTATATTAAGAACCTTTTTCTCACCTGGAGCGTTACAAATTCTTGGGGTTACTATTACGTTAGTTGAATAACAAGCATCATAGAAAGTGGCATCTGAAACTGTATCCCAGGTTAGTTTCAATTGTTTATCACCTGATATTGCTTGTAAGTTTTGAGGTTGAGAGGGAATATTTTGAAAAGAAACTGTAACACTAGCTTTACCACTCAACGGAGGAATACCGTTATCAGTAACGGTTAAGGTATACTTTATTTCCTTATCAGCAGTTAACGCGGGCGCAGTTAGGGTTGGCTGAGCGATATTGGGATCACTTAAATAGGTGCTGGGCGACCATCTAAAACTTAA
This sequence comes from Thiotrichaceae bacterium, assembly GCA_026989145.1. Taxonomy (GTDB): domain Bacteria; phylum Pseudomonadota; class Gammaproteobacteria; order Thiotrichales; family Thiotrichaceae; genus Cocleimonas. The sequence goes on along the minus strand of JALSJU010000074.1, from coordinate 48,629 downwards.
ACTATTACCATCGGCATCACTACCACTGCCAAGTAACTTAATCGTTTTTAATTCGACAACTCGATTCTCACCTGTATTTTTAGCAACAGGCGCTACATTAGGTATAGCCGTTGCGGTTATCGCTGCCGTATCGGTTCCAATCGCACCTTTATCATCCTCCACCGTTAAGGTGAGGATATGCTTGCCTACCGTTGTTGGAGTGTAAGAAAACTGAGCGGTGGTCGCTAGTTTTGCAGATCCTTCGCTCCATTGGTAACTTACGATTTTACCATCAGAGTCTGTACCTACGCCTGTGAGTGTGATCGCTTTATTAACTTGAATACTTGCATCCGCACCTGCGTTTGCTGTAGGCGCTACATTAGGTATAGCCGTTGCGGTTATCGCTACCGTATCGGTTCCAATCGCACCTTTATCATCCTCCACCGTTAAGGTGAGGATATGCTTACCTACGGTTGTTGGAGTGTAAGAAAACTGAGCGGTGGTCGCTAGTTTTTCAGATCCTTCGCTCCATTGGTAACTTACGATTTTACCATCAGAGTCTGTACCTACGCCTGTGAGTGTGATCGCTTTATTAACTTGAATACTTGCATCCGCACCTGCGTTTGCTGTAGGCGCTACATTAGGTATAGCCGTTGCGGTTATCGCTACCGTATCGGTTGCCGTCTCACCTTTATCATCCTCCACCGTTAAGGTGAGTATATGCTTACCTACGGTTGTTGGAGTGTAAGAAAACTGAGCGGTGGTCGCTAGTTTTGCAGATCCTTCGCTCCATTGGTAACTTACGATTTTACCATCAGAGTCTGTACCTACGCCTGTGAGTGTAATCGCTTTATTAACTTGAATACTTGCATCCGCACCTGCGTTTGCTGTAGGCGCTACATTAGGTACAGCTGTAGCAATTACCTCTACTGTATCAGTTGCCATTCCGTTTTTATCATCAAGTACCATAAAGGTTAGCGTATGCTTACCCTCGGTAGTTGGTGTATAAACAAACTGTGCTGTAGTCGCTAACTCTATTCCATCTTCTGTCCAATGGTAACTTTCAATTGTGCCATCTTCGTCTATTGCTGTTCCCGTGAGAGTAACAGGAGTATTGACTTGAACGGTCTTATTTACACCAGTATTTGCGGTCGGTTTTTTATTCACCCCGCTAATCGTTATACTCACCGTGGCAATATTTGAATCGCCATTATCAGCATTACCGTCATTAGCTTTGTAAGTAAAGCTATCTACCCCGTAGTAATTTGTCTCAGGGGTATACAGTGCTTTGTTGCCATTAATGGTTACTACTCCATGAGTGGGCTGAACGACAATACTGTAGCTTAGTGTATCGCCTTCAGCATCGCTGCCTAAAAGCGTGATTTCATGTGACGCGCTATTTTCTGTTAAATTGGTATGTACATTAAGAACCGTAGGTGCTTGATTCTGCGGAATTACCGCTATCACAGTAATTTGCCTTGTCGCCGTACTGGTATTACCTGCCGCATCCGTTGCTGTATAGGTGATGGTGTATGTACCAATAGTCTGTGTATCGACGGTGCCCGTTACTACAGGCGTAATTACACCATCAATGTTATCAATCGCAGTTGCACCTGCATCGACATAGGTTGCGCCTTGCTCAATGGTTATATCAGCTCCATTCATACTAATTACAGGAGCCGTTAAATCATAAGTTTCCCAGTTTGGCTCGGTATTATTTATGCCTGCATCGAGCATAAAATCTATATGCTTGGTAACATTGACCACATCCCAGCTACGTAAGTCACGATCAGTAAAGGCTGTAGCTCCGTAGAACATATAGCTCATATTCGTCACATTGCCGACATTCCAAGCACTGATATCTTGATTAAAGGCTATCGCATCTTCAAACATTTCATGCATGGTGGCTACATTCGAAACATTCCAACCACTAATGTCTTGATTGAAATGGTCTGTTGAGTCAAACATAAAACTCATGTCCGTTACATTTGACACATCCCAAGCACTTATATCTTGATTAAAGTTGGTAGCTTCATCAAACATATGGCTCATATCGCTAACGTTTGAAACATCCCAAGCACTAATATCATCATTAAAATCAGTTTCACTGTAAAACAAGTTGCTCATATTGGTGATACAACCGGTATTAACGGCTGAAATATCTTGCTTGTTTTTAATTTTTCCTTTTAAAGTTTCCAAGCTAATACAAGGTACCGTTGTCACAGGGGCTGCTTTAGCTATAACGGTAAGGGTGTCCATACCGGTTGCCTTTTTATCATCCGTTACGGTAAGGATTAATTGATGTTCACCCACAGTAGCAGGAACATAAGAAAAAGCTTTACTATTAGCCAGTACTTGACCATTTTCAGACCACTGATAAGCGACAATTTTGCCATCATTATCAAGCCCAGAGCCGCTAATATGGGCAGACGCATTGACGGTTATATTAAGAAAGGTTCCTGCATTGGCAATGGGAGCTTCATTTGTTTTACTTGTACTTGTTGGAGTTGTCGTCCTTGTAGTTGAAACTGGGGCTGTAGCCATATTTCCACCATTTCCACCGCCACCCGCCGCATTGTCATTTGCATCGACAGAAGCAGACCCTCCACCGCCACAGGCTGTTAATAATATACTGGTGAAAACCAAGCTTAAAGCGATATTTGTTGCTTGGCTTAGGCTTTTTGAAGGTAAATATTTCATATTACTATCCTTAGTAAATTATGATATCCATTGTTCTGTAGAAGCACGGAGGGGAGGTTTTATTACTTATAACAAAGTAAAATGTAAAATACTTTACACTGATATTAAACTTAAACGAATCAAGAAAGTATATAAGTATTTTGCATTACACTCATTAGCCAAGCAAATTATTAGCAAAATCATTAATAATCTCTGCTTATGAGACTTTTGGTGGAAGTTCACAGATGAACGGTGAAAAACTAAATTGTTAGTTTTATAAAAAAAACTTTTCACGAGTCGGGTATAAATACACCACTGCTTTTTTGTTGAAAACTTGCTAATAGGCCGTATGAACTTCACTTCTCACCTAATCATTGGTATTTCATCCAGTATTTATAAGCACACCAACTTATTTGATAGCCAATCTAAGTTAAGCTACAATGCCAACAACTCATATAAAATTGAGTGAATTTTATACAGATAATCATGGGGGATTATTATGAGAAAGGCACTAATAACAACACTCTCAGCTTTAGCAATTTTTGCGAGCTCGGCCAACCTAACAACGGCTTACGCAGACAAAAAAATTACAATTTTTAAAGTTAACCATTTAACAAAAAAACAAAAACTTAAACTTCGCGCCTACCCTAGCCCTAAATCACGTATTAAAATATCTCTGCCTTATGATGCTAAAGATATTGTTGAAACGGGTAAAAAGAAAAAGGTCGGTCGAACCACTTGGCGCCAAGTCAACTGGAATAAACAACAAGGATGGGTAAAAGCCCGGTACCTTAAAAAAACAGGTGTTTTAGTTAGGAAAAGTAAAAAAGTAACTGTTAAGAATAAGCGAGCTGTTTCAAACTCTTCTCGTAATATTATAAAACGTGCGAAAGTAATTAATATGCCCGTAACAAGGCCTGAAGATAAACCACAGCAATTTGGTGGTGACCGCTATGACCAGCCCGTAAAAATGAGCGCATCCGATGTAAAGGTAGCGTATTCAGATAATGGCAATCATCCATCAAAAATTTTTAACTGCCAAGGCAGCAGACCCAAAAACTGGCGTATAACCTTAGATTTAAACCAAGGTGCAATGCGCCTTAAAGTACCCAGCCGTCCAACTTTTAACATGCCTATAAATTATCAAGAGTGGGAAAGTAATCGTAAAGTTCGCATGAATCTTGGCGGCGATAAGGGCCGTAACATGGTTGATGTAAATTTAGAAAAAACCAATAGTTGCCACAACGATGGTTCATCAAAAACTTTTACTTATGAGGTTAATGCGACAATTAATAAGAACTTTTACTTTGGTTGCTGCAATATTGCTAAGTGATTTCTTAAATCGGGCTATCTCAAGTTTACGAGGAAATATACTGACAAGGAGACTGAGCAAATCCAATAAAATTCTGTAAACCTCTAGCAGAGATAAGCCCAGTGGCTTACCATATAGGAATTGATCAGCCTCTCCTTAGTCCCTCTCAATCTCATAGATTAAGTCCAAACCGTAGTTTTCTATATTTGTTTCAACTTCAAGCGAGAGCATTTTATTGATTTTATATTCTACAATCACTTTTTGCGTTTGATCAAACAAGCCAACCAAATAACGCACATACAGGCTTGAGCCTAAACGCTTACCTAATTGAATTTGGCTTTTATCTAAATCCTCTCCCGCAACAAAATTAACATCATCCAAGCCCAACGAGGATCCTAGTTTTGACATTATGCTGTCATTACCTGTTATGCCTAGGCCACGTACTGCCGACATTAACAAGGCGCTTTCCTTACCTGATGCTGTTGATAAACTGTGACCAGTCAACAAGTAAGCAAGTGCATCACTGTCTGAAATCGCAGGTTCTGAGAATATTTTTGATTTCGGGCTAAGTAGTGTGCCGCCTAAGTGAACGCCAACTGTTTGAGAGTTTATTTTTCTTGTGGCGCGAATATCCATACCAATCAACTTAGGGGAGCCATTAAAAATTAGACGCCCATTACTAATTTCTAGCAATTGACCATAGGCTTCATATTTTCCATCGGTGACACGCAAAGAACCGCTACTTAGAATATCTCGGCGATTATGCGATACATTCACCTTTCCCGATAATTTTGCTCGTAAGCCAAATGCATTTAAACGAACCTTTTCGCCCAGTTCTATTAAGATATTTGGCTGAATTTTAATTGCCGAGACCTGCTCTCCCGCTTTTTTCTCACCAACAACAATCACGTCATCTGATTCATCAATACTCGTTTCAGGTAGTTCTTTTAAGTTTATTTCACCTTCGGGAATTATTATTTTTCCTTTTATAGCAATAACTTTGGGCGTGATTTCTAAGGTCAAATCTGGCGTCATAAAGGCGCGCACTTCATTGGTATCCATGAAACGTAGATTCTTGCCCGCTAGTTTTAAGTAAACTTTCCAATTAGCTATTTCACGAATATCCATATTACCCGTAACGCTAACTTTACCTTTGCCCATAAACATCTGACCATTGATATCAACAACTCCGGGCTTGTTAGCCGTCATATTAATGCCAATATCAGTGATTTCTGTACCTGCTTCAGGTAAACGTAGATAGCCTTTTTTCAAGGTAGCCACGCCGGTAATTTTGGGTTTTTCTAATAAGCCAGAAAAGGATATTTTAGAATTGAATTGACCACGTAAACCACGGCTATGTGGCACAAATTCTTGCGCCCAGTTGATATTTGGCACATCAAAGTTAGCCGTACCTTTAATAGTATGCTTACCATTTTTGGGCGATAACTTTATTTCCATACCCGCATTGAGTTGCCCGCGATTAACAATACTCATAGTGGCTTTAGCTTGAATTGTTTTATCGTTAATTTTGGCATCTACCTTAGCAGCTTCGTATGAGAACGTCTGCTGCTCACCATCCCCCCCTTTAAAAGAGAAACTACTATCAGGGAAGGTTAGTTTTACAAAACCCTTTGGTTTGCCGTTATTTTGCTTAATATCATAACGTCCGCTAACTAAGCCATTAAGCTCGATACCCTCAGGCAAGAAAGGCTTAAATAGGGCTAGCGGCGTTTTATTAAGATTACCCTTGGCTTTTAAACCAGCAACATCCGACCAACTAGCGGTTGAACAAAACTGTGTTTTGTTATCGCTTAAACAAAGCTCTGAACTACTAAAGGCTTTCTCTGAAACACTGATGTGAATTGGTTTTTGTAAACGCCATTTGCCATATTCTTTACCTTGTAAAGCAAACTTTTGTACATTTCCACTCCATTGTTTGTTTTTCCAACCACCGTTGGCGGTCAGCTTTACAGCTGCCAGTTCATGTTTAAACGAGAGTTTGACGGTATGGTTTTCAATCCGACCATTAAGATCAAACTGTGCTTGAGATATTTTTTGATCCGCCGATTCTAATTTTTTCAAATCAGCACTAATTTTATAATTTCCATTTTTAGTTTTTGCTGAGAAATTAGCAGAACCTAATTTGAACGTCTGAAATATAATATTCTTTGCCTGCCCCTTCGCATTAATTATGGGTTTCTCAATAGTACCTTGCAATTTACCTTTTGCCACTAAGTGCCCTGATAAACCAGTCATTAACTGTTTAAGATTTTTGCTATCAATATCCCAATTTAAGTCAAAGGGGCTACTCGCTCTACCTGAGATTTTAATACGGTTCTTACCCGCTTGCGTAATCAACTCTTTAATTATGGGCACACCCTCAACAAGTTGAACCTCTCCACTGGCTTTTAATGCTGATTTTGCAAACTCAAAATCTTTATAACGTACTTTTGAAGCCGTGATAGACGTTTTAATGATGGGGGATTGATAGCTACCATTAACCGATCCCTCACCGCTTAAACGCCCCCCTAAATCAGGGGAGATTTTATTGATTTTTGGCGCATCAATTTTAAAGTTAATTGCTAAGGGTTCACTCACCTGCCCGTCTAGCGTGACTTTATTACCCGCACTTTGTAACAATAGTGTATTAAGCTGAATAACATCCTTGCCGGCTATTTTATTAATGCTGACATCACCTGCTAAATTAATCGCTGCTTTACCCTGTTTAAAACCATCAAAAGCAAGTCTATTAGCTGTTAACTTTAGTTTGATTTTAGGTGCGCCCAACGCACCTTCAAAAAAACCTTTACCCACCACACTACCCGATAACTGTGGTGAGAATTGCTTCAAATCTGTAGCTTTAATATCCCATGTAACCGCATAAGGCTCAGTAGCTTGGCCACTTGCGACAATTTCATTTGAGCCACTTTTAACTTGTAATTTTTTAAGTTCAAACAAGCCTTTTTCTGATACTTCTAAGTCGGTTTCAACAATCAATGCTTCTTTACCCTGCTTAAAATCGTTATAAACAAGGTGCTTAGCAGTGAGCTTAGCTTTAAGTTCTGGACGTTTTAAAGTACCTTTTAACACACCAGATCCTTTTATACTTCCGCCAATCAGTGGCTTTTCAGTTAACTTTAATGCGCTAACCAAACTGGGGGAGATTTGTTTTAGTTTTGGCGCATCAATACTCCACTTAAGGTTAAAAGGCTCGCTAATTGCACCACTGGCTTTAACAATATTATCACCCAAATAAGCAATTACATTTTTAGTTCTGATTAACCCTTCGCGCTCATTAATTTGCCCTGAAATTGAAACTGGCAAACCGTGTAAAGTACCTTTAAGTGATACTATATTCAGATTATTTTCCAAAATCCCATCAATATAACTTCCGTTATAACTGAGCTGCGCGCTTGCTTCTATTGGCCAATCAGGTAGGTATTTTTGGGTATTCACCTTATTCGCATTCATGTCAAAATCCCAACGAATATCAGGATCCCACACAGCATAACCATTACCAATAATGCTATCGGTTTCATTATCAAGACTCAAATTATCCAAGGTCACTTGCTTATAATCACCTTTACCTTGTAGGCTAATCGACTGTTGCCCCACCAACTTATGTTGATGGTTGATATATCCCTCAAACTCATAGTTGGTGAGTGTTCCCGCTAGATCAATCGTTCCTGTCATACTGCCTAAATCAGGGTGGTCGTATGAAATATCACCGCTAGTTGTTAAGTCATGCGGCTGATTCATATTGAGGTTACCTTCCCGCACATTAATTTTTAACGGTTGATCCATAATAATCGGCGCACCAAGTAACTGTCTAAAGCGTAGATGACCATCGTTAATCGTTACTTTTCTTAACTCTAAATCCTTAATTTGAAATAATAAAGTTTGGCTTTCTTCATCGCCTTTAACAGGCTCGGTAATACGCAAAGAACCCAATTTTATAACATGCGCGTTAATATTTAACGGCAAACCAAAATCAGGAAGCGAGGTTGTATCCTCAGCACTACTTGGAGTTGCTATATTAATACTTAGGTAATCTGCGGTTATTAAATCAGCAACCAAGCGTTCTCGATTTGTATCAAAATGGCGAAGTTTAATATCAACATTTTTCAACAGAATACTATCGCCGTCAGACCAACTCACCTCATCAACATGCAAGCCGGTAAGCAAGGTACCTTTAATACCTTTAATCGTTAATGCATCCAGAGAGGAGTCCGCTAGGCTCGCAATAGTTTTAGTTCCAACAGGGGTAAGAAACAACAACACAATGATTAGCAAAGTAACTATTAGAATCGTTAATAGCCATGCTAAAGGTGAAAATAAATAGGCATTTACGTGCTTTCTCACAGGTCAGATCCTATGCCTAAATAAAGCCTCGGCTTTTTATAGTTGTCTTCTGAGTTATCTTCAGGACTGTCAGTCGGAAAACCTAAATCAATACGCACAGGGCCGATGGGAGATTTCCAACGGACACCAAAACCCACACCCACTTTTAGCTCATAATCAGCCCAGTCATCAAAAGCATTTCCTATATCGGTAAAAGTAGCAATACTCCATTCTTTATTGATAGGATATTGATATTCAAAGCTTAAATTTAATAAGTTTCTCCCCCCAATATTAACCGTTTTAATTTCACCATCCACTAACTTGTCAACCTTATCCCCTAGACTAGAAAATTTATAACCACGTACACTGTTTTGTCCACCAGAGTAATAACGCAAACCCTGAGGTAACTCATCATAATTATTTACTAAGGTACTGCCGACGTCAAAACGACCCAAAAAGCGACCTTCCCCCAATTGTTTTATGCGTTTTGCTGATACCTTAGCTTGTAAAATATCTTGGTCACTCAGCAATGCTTTTGATGCGAGATTTGCAGAGTACTTAATACGCCAGCCATCTAACGGGAATAATAGGTTATCCGCTTTAGTTTTTTCTAATCCAACACCAAATAGAATATACTTTGAAAACTGATCATCCTCACCCTCTGGTGTTGTTATATCAAGCAATAAACCTAGTGATGCTGTTTGTACCCATCCACTATCACGTTTACGGTTAAATTTTCCACCCACATTGATATTTTTACTTATTGAATCTGGCTTTGTTTCTCGTTTAAAATCAATATTGTAAACCAAGGTATCATCCTCAGGCTTTTCTTGCGGATTCAATAAAAACAATGACACCACCTGGTCATTTTTAGACACTCGTGTAATCGCTTTTAAGGCTTTTCCATTACTACCCGTCCAACGTCGATTCATTTCAACCGCAACTCGAGGCCCTGTTTCAGAACCGTAACCCAGCTTTAACTTATACGCATTACGCTTTTTACGAGTTAATTTAATGCTAATGGGCACACTTCCATTACTCGCTTGTTCATGCTTTACCGTAATGTTAATCGTATTGAAATAGCCACTGCGTTGTAGTAACTGCTGTTGTTGCAACAGATCTTCTGCTTTGAAAGGTTTGCCTGTTTTTAACAATAAGTAATTATTGATAGTCGAATCATCCAATACATCCTGTTCAATCGTTACCACACCATAACGGTATCTCGACCCTGTATTAAACGTTAAATCTAATTTTGCCTTATGCGCTAAAGCGTCAACCCGAATGCTGTGCGTTTCAAATTCGGCATCAAAAAAACCTAATGCTTGCGCAGCATCGGACATGCGGGTTTTGTAATCTATATATAGTTTATGATTAAGTACATCACCCTTTTTATAAGGCTTTTCGCTAAGGATTTTTCTAAAAATAGGAAGCCTAGCACCCTCACCCACAATACTAATTTTTTGCGAAATGACTTTAGTCGGCTTGCCCTGAGTAACTTTTAACCGTAACTTCCAACAGCCTTTCTCAATTTTACCGCCTGATCTAAATTCTGTATCGTAGTAGCCTAGCGCACGTGAGGCTTTGCGTAACCGTTTTTTTACTGTGGTGAAAAACTGCTTAACTTCACCTCGATCAGCCTTACATTCAGGCACAGTCACGGGCATGTGTAATTCGATATTTTTTGCTAATTCCTCATCAACGCCGGTGACTTCAATACTGGCTAAATTTAGCTTTGTTGATTTTTTAGTAGTTTTTACTTTTTCTTTTGGCTTTTCAAACTTAACCCCACTTGTTATAGGTGTTGGTAAATCTGTTCTAGTTTTCTCCGTAGTTTTTATCACTAAATTAGGTATGCTAGCACCCACAACAGGCGCAGACCTTTTTTCCACCTCTACGACTTCTTCTGCCACTGTCACAAACGACAGGCAAAAAAGACCCAACCCTGAAAGCATTATTTTTAACATCATTATTGCTCGAAGCTCCAGCTTAGCAGTGCATTCTGTATTTTTTTAGCACGCCCACCACCTGTTCTTTTCCCGTTATGCTGTATCACTATGACTAGGCGCTTACCCTTTCGGTTCAACATATAACCTGCAATGCTTGAAACAAAATTAAGTGTACCTGTTTTAAGATGGCTTCGCCCACGTAAATCACCCTTACGAAAACGATTCACCAAAGTACCATCAATACCAGGTAACGCCAGTGATGACATAAACTCTGGCATCAAAGGATCGCGATAGGCAGTTTCTAATAAGCTTGCCATTTGTTTGGCGTTAATTTTTGCATTACGGGATAAACCTGAGCCATTTTCAAGAACTATTTTATGATTATCTTTTGTTACATTTTTTTCATTATCGTTAATGAAGCTGACCGAATAACCTGTATCAATGCCATTTTCTGCCAATATTTCAATCACTGCTTTTGTGCCTTTTTTCAAGGTTGCTGGTACACCAAACTTTTTAGCACCTAAGGTTAGCAAAACTTGCTGGGTCATCACGTTGTTGCTCCATTTGTTTATCAATCGGATTTGCTCACTTAATGTTTTTGAACTATAAGTATGAAAACGTTTATCACCAGCCTTGACCCGCCCTAATTTCAACTCTCCTTTAAAACTCCCTTGTAAATCTGACCAAAACTCTCGAAATGCATTATAAGCATGTTGTTCAGGGGGTGAAACAGCCCGTAATATAAAGCGCTGGCCACAACGTTTTGCATAGTTACCTTTAATAACCAGTACACCATCTTCCGTTTTAGAAAATTCGGGGCGTAAGTGAGAACGCCTACATTTTCCTGAAATCAGTTTTAACTGATTATCAACCTTTAGTTTTGAGAACGCTGGATACGGAACAATTTCAACCGTACCCAGTAGCTTTCTTTTTGTTTTTTTCGTTACTTTCTTTTTACTTTTAACTTTACTTCGTTTAGTTTTTTCTAGCTCCGATAATTTTGGGCGTAGCAAAAATCGAGTCGCTTGAAAATTAAACATTAACGGGGAGCTTGGGGCGTTATAAACCCGAAATGGCTTACCATCAAACGCTGCAGCATCATGCTCTGGCAATTCAAAATAACTATTATCAATTATTAAATTGCCCGTGATTTCTTTTAAGCCTTTAATCCGTAATGTTTTTATAAACTTCCAAAAGTTCTCGTAGACCATAAAAGGATCGCCGTAACCTTTTAATATTAAGTCACCATCCAACACGCCTTTATCATCAAGTTCACCGCGCAGCCAAGCCTCTGTTCGCCAAGAATAATTAGGCCCTAAACCTTTTAAGCCTGCATAAGTCGTTAATAGTTTCATGGTTGATGCGGGATTTCGCATCACTTCAACATTATGTTCTAACAGTGGTTTATCCGCATTCAAGTCACGAACATAAATGCTTAAATTATCAGCAGATATTTTATATTTTTTAAGTAGTTTAACAACACTACCGGGTAAATCTTGCTTCTCTTGCCGTGCATCATAATGCGTTATTGCTAAACGTGGCCTTAGTTTTGAGTCGCTAGAATCAGTTTTTTTAGCGTACACAAAGTCAGTAGCCGTAAATACAACGGACACACAGAAAATCGCTTGCGTTAGTTTATTACCAATCCCCTTCATGATTCCCCAATCAAAAAAATTTGATGCTCTCTTTTTTATTATGCACGTTTTATTTATTGTAATTTTAAGCAAAGCTTATAATACCCTAACTTTAAGTAAGCTTGAATATTTTCAGACCAACTGCATACTTACAAAACCAGCGCTAAGACCATGATTTTATTATCATCTAAATATTTCCATTTAAGGTCAAAGTCATACAGTTTCATTGAATAAACGCGTGCTGTTTTCTCCCCTTGTTTATAGGAAGGCCTAGGGTCTAGCTGAAGAACCTGCAAAACAAGCTTTTCAACCTCCACCCCAATTCTTAAAGTTGCTAGCTCACAATCACTTTTAGCTTGTTGTGAGAATTTAACCTGCTGATTTACCGCAGGAGAATTCTCAGCAAAGCCACTCTGCGCATCAAAAACGGCATCCACATACGGAAGATAGGGCTTAATATCGATCACAGGGGTTTGATCTAACAAATCACAACCCCGTAAATGTAGAATTATTCCTGCCGCTGATGCCTCAATACGTTCAAGCTCAACCACCGACAAGCCCAGAGGATTCGGCCTAAACGTTGAACGAGTCGCAAACACCCCTACTTTTTTATTGCCGCCTAGGCGTGGTGGACGAACCATCGGCTTCCAACCTTGTGCTTGCGTCGCATGAAAAATAAAACTAATCCAAATATGCGAAAAACCCTCAAGACCACGCACGCTTTCTTCACTAAACTCTTGATTAAGTAATAATTGTGTCTCAGCCGCTGGCACTAAATTAGGCTGGCGTGGAATACCAAATTTCTCTTTATAACAAGAATTGATCGTACCGATAGGATTAAAACTGAATGTCGTCATAGTTTCGATTATACTCACTCTATGAACAAATATGACATCCGCGTAACCGTAAGCACCCAATATATCGAAGCAGAATCAAATCCCGATGCAAATCGTTATATATTCTCCTACACAATTAATATAGAAAATCACGGAGAGATTGCCGCTAAGTTACTCAGCAGGCACTGGGTAATCACCGACGCAAACAACCGCATACAAGAAGTAAAAGGCAAAGGCGTGATTGGAGAGCAGCCTTATTTAAGGCAAGCCAACGCCTTTACTTACACCAGCGGTACAATGTTAGAAACACCTGTGGGATCAATGCAGGGAACGTACCAAATGGTCGCCGATGACGGGCATCACTTTGATGCAGTGATAGCACCCTTTACACTAGCAATGCCGCGTGTTTTGAATTAATTGAATAAACGATTTCATCATGAAGAACTTGAATAAATAATACTCACTAAAAAGTGAAAACCTTAGCTAGTAGTGATTTAGCTTCACAGCTTATCACTAAAAGACAACCAAACTTCCGATCTTAATATCTTTAAAAACAACGCCTTCGTATTCTACGCACATGTGTTAATTCCCCCTTTAATTAACACATACATTGGTTGTAGATACTCATACGGATTTGATATCTGCACATTTTAGCCACCTCTTGAGGTGGCTTTTTACGTTCGCGCGCGCTCTAGCAAAAAGCCATTCATCGTAATCTACATGACAGCTCCCCAATAATCACTTAACATCGATCTTATAAAAATGATTCCCCCCGCTCCACTGAGTCATTCTAAAAATAATAATAAAAATAAAACAAACCCTAACTATGAAAAAAATCAGCCCCCTGAATTTTTATAAATACACATTTTTTGCAGTGCTTACCTTTTGCACCTCACTTTTCAGCAGTGCGCCTGTATATGCAGATATGTATAAGTACATTACTCAAGATGGTCGTACCGTTTTAACCAGTAAACGCTTAAGCGGCAGTGGTAATAAACTGGTTAAGATTTACCGCATTAAAAAAGCAGGTGCTTATAAATCTAGCTTGAGAAAACCAGCTGGAAAAGCCTCTATTAGTAATAATAAAAAGACCTTGGTTAAAAAATCTAAGGCCAAAAGATCTGGATCAAAAAAACGCCGCTACTCTAAAAAAAGTAAAAAATGGCGTACAAAAAGAATCCGCTCAGAAAAAGCACTAAAAAATATGGTGCACGCCAATGGCAGGGACAACGGCATAATCGTAGGCTGCCACAGTAATAAACACTTAGCTAAAAAAGCTAAACTTTATAAAAAAACCATTCAAATTTATTCACAAATTTACAACGTTGACCCTGAGTTAATCCATGCGATTGTTCGCCAAGAGTCTTGTTTTAATGAAGGTGCTAAATCACGTGTTGGCGCCATTGGATTGATGCAGTTAATGCCACAAACAGCATTAGGCTTACGTATTTCAGACCCTTGGAACCCTGAACATAATATTCAAGGTGGTATTAAATACATTGCCCAAATGCTTAAAATGTTTAACGGTAAACCTAAGCTTGCGATCGCAGCTTATAATGCCGGCCCAGGTAATGTTAATAAATACCGAGGTGTACCACCTTTTAAAGAAACACGTCATTACGTGAAACGAGTTTATGCTGAGTATAAGCGTTTGAAAGCAGACGGAATTGGTTACCCTGACCGCCGTGTTGCTTCACGCTAGGCATCACCATTAAAAGTTACGACAAGGTAGTTGAAACCTTACGCTTGTAGTATCCTTCGCTTATATTAATTTAGAGCGAAGGAGAATAAACGATGTCGATGTCTGATCGTGATGGGGTAATTTGGTTTGACGGTAAAATGGTACCTTGGCGTGATGCCAATATTCATGTTTTAACGCATACGCTACATTACGGCATGGGTGTTTTTGAAGGCGTTCGTGCATACAAAACCGACAAAGGCCCAGCAATCTTTCGACTTGATGATCACACTCGTCGTTTACTTGATTCCGCCAAAATTATGAATATGGATATCCCCTATTCACATGAAGAACTCAACGAAGCACAAAAATCTGCGGTTCGTGATAATAATCTAGATTCAGCCTACCTACGCCCAATGAGTTTTTACGGCTCTGAAGGCATGGGCTTGCGTGCTGATAACCTAAAAACACACACCATTGTTGCCGCATGGGAGTGGGGCTCGTACCTCGGTGCTGATAATATGGAAAAAGGCATCCGCATTAAAACCTCGTCCTTTACACGTCATCACGTCAATATCAGTATGTGTAAAGCCAAAGCTAATGGGCATTACATTAACTCAATGCTAGCACTACAAGAAGCCATCACCGACGGCTATGATGAAGCCTTATTATTAGATGTTGAAGGTTTTGTCGCAGAAGGCAGTGGTGAGAATATTTTTGTTATTCGCGATAACATCATCTATACGCCTGACTTAACCTCCGCACTTAACGGTATTACCCGCAACACCATTATGGAGTTAGCCGATGATTTGGGCTATCGGCTGGTTGAAAAACGCATCACACGAGATGAAGTCTATATTGCGGATGAAGCCTTTTTCAGTGGTACAGCTGCTGAAGTAACCCCAATTCGGGAATTAGACAACCGCCCTATTGGTGGCAGAACCCGTGGCCCAATAACAGAAAAACTACAATCATTGTATTTTGATATTGTGCAAGGAAAAGTTGAAAAGTACAAAAAATGGCTAACGTATATCAACGAATAAGAAGCAACAAGTAGCATCAATAACCACTAAAGGATCTAAGCATGGCACAAAGCAACGATAGACAAGCGGATTATAAAAAGCTTAACTTAACCAATGAGCTGACAGTCACTCAAGCTGACCTTCCTCTGCACTGCCCGATGAATGAGTCTGCACTTTGGTGTGCACACCCTAAAGTATTTTTAGCCATCGAAAGCTCCAAAGATGGCACATCACGCTGCCCTTACTGTGGTACTTTGTACCGCTTGCAAAAGTAAC
The DNA here is from genome assembly GCA_026989145.1 of Thiotrichaceae bacterium. GTDB lineage: Bacteria > Pseudomonadota > Gammaproteobacteria > Thiotrichales > Thiotrichaceae > Cocleimonas. Next base: position 32,926 of record JALSJU010000074.1, on the reverse strand, counting down.
GTCCACTACATCCAATGCCTGCTAAATTTTATCACCCCCGTTATTGGCTTGTCTGGCTGGGTCTTGGCCTACTTTGGTTAATCACTCGATTGCCTTGGCCTTGGCAAATGCGAATCGGTGCTGTTATCGGCAAGCTCCTTTACCATGCCATCCCTTCACGCCGTAAAATCAGTTGTGTTAACCTTAAAATTGCTTTTCCTGAATTAGATAAGCAAGCATTAAATACGCTAAACAAAAAACATTATATTTCACTGGCGCAAGGTTTATTAGATGCTGCTCAAAGTTGGTGGGGAAATGAAAAGCGCCTAGAAAAACTTACCCACATTGAAGGAATAGAGCATATAAAAGCCGCCAAAGAAGCAGGGGAAAATATTTTATTAGTCGGTGCGCACTTTACCTCACTTGAAGTGGGTGGACGAATTATAGCCGCACATACTCCAGTCGATGCGGTATACCGCCCGCATCAAAATAAATTATTAGAGTATTTAGTCGCTAAAGAACGCAATAAACACTTTAGAAAAACCATCTCAAAACGCAATATACGCCAAATGATTAAAAGCCTTAAAGACGGCCATGTTTCTTGGTATGCCACTGATCAAAACTACCGTTTAAAAGGCAGCATGCTAATCCCCTTTTTTGGTGTGGAAGCACCCACAAATCCTAGCACTGCTCGCATTGCAAAAATGACAAAAGCGACCATTATTCCAATATTCACCTTACGGTTATTGGGCAAAGGTTCAGATAAACGCCAAGGCTATTTACTGCGGATTTTACCGCCGGTAGATAATTTTCCCAGTGGTGATGATTATCAAGATATTTCTCGTTTAAATCAGATTATTGAAGCGCAAATCAAACAGTTTCCTGAACAATATCTCTGGTCACATGAGCGCTATAAGCATTACCATGATGAAAATAAAGATTTTTATAAAGACTATTTGCGTGCACACCCTGACGTGAACTGTCAATGATCATTCAACGCTATTTAGTACGAGAAATTATGTTAGGTTTTCTCGCCACCCTATCTATTTTATTGTTAATTATTCTTGGCAATACTTTTGTACGCCTACTAGGAGATGTCAGTGGTGGCAGTATTCCCGTTGACGCACTTGGTAAGTTAGTTTTATTACAATCTGTCGGCGGGATTATAAAACTGGTACCAATCGCACTTCTAATCGGCATGATGTTTGCCTTTGGTCGGCTCTATAGTGACCATGAAATTGCCGCATTACACGCATCTGGTGTTGGCCCAAAACAGTTTTACAAGGGTATATTTCTCTTTGTAGGGCCTCTGACGTTATTAATAGCCGGCTTGGTTTTATTTGCCACACCAGCTATTGAAAAAACCAGCCAAGATATTAAAAATGAAATTAAACAAAGGCCGGAAGCAGCAGGCATCCCTGTGGGTGAATTTATGCACGCCACGGCGGGCAATAAAAAAGTCACGCTTTTTGTAGAGGGTATTGATAAAGACAAGGTTGTCATGAATCGCTTTTTCCTGCATATCGAAGATAAATCAGAATATAGTAATGAAATTAACAGCAATAATACGAAAAAAAACCCAGACAAAAAAGTGATTAATAATGAAAAAATTATTTCTGCCGAAAAAGCACTTCTGTATATCGACCCTGAAAGTGGCGATAGAATATTTAAAATTGAGAATGGCAGCAGTTATGATCATGACAAAATCAGCGAAGAATTTACTATTTTCAACTTTAGAGAACATGGTATCCACATACCTGCGCTGTCTATTTCCAACACAAAAGATTTAGAAGCTGAATCATTTTTAAGCCTTTTAAAAAATGATGACAATGAAAGCCATGGCGAAATTCATTGGCGTATTGCGCTAATTTTACAAGCTCCAATTATGGCATTGCTTGCCTTTCCATTAAGTTACACCACGCCACGCGAAGGCCGCTTTGGTAAAATAGCTATTGGCATCCTACTGTATGCGATCTACGCCAACCTCATCATTACTGGGCAATCACTCATTGAAGATGGAAAAATCCCACACTGGCTTGGTTTATGGTGGGTTCATATTGCGTTTATTATTCTCGCGCTATGGCTGGTGCATCGGCGCTACGGTAAACAATCATGAAAACGCTTAACTACTATCTCTGGGGCGCCACCCTACAAGGCATCTTAATTACCAGCTTTGCGCTCGTCACGTTGCTAACTTTTTTTGCTTTTATTGATGAAGCAGGTAAAACCGATGCGATTTACACCAATCTACATGCAGCAATTTATTTGGTGTTTAAGTTACCAAGTATTTTTTATGAATACTTTCCGGTTATGACCTTGATTGGCGCACTGCTTGGGCTAGGTGCCTTATCCGCCAATTCAGAATTTACGGCCATGCGCGCTGCGGGATTATCGGTTAAACAACTTATATTCTCAGTACTTAAATTGGGTTTTTTACTAGCGCTAGGGATTTTTATTGTGGGTGAATGGCTCGTTCCCATGTCTGACCTGCACGCAAGAAATTTTAAAGCACATTTACAATCAAAAAATATCGTCTTGGTCGGCGGTGAAGGTTTGTGGGTAAAAGAACATAATAGCATTATCCACATTGGAAAAGTCATCAATGAAAGAGAGCTAGCAAATATTTCTATTTACACCTTTAAGTCAGGGCACAAGGGTTTAAAAACCTTACTAACTAGTAGTAAAGCAACAGCAAGCAGCGACGGCTGGTTACTCAGCAATTCACAAGAAACTATCTTTGAAGATTCACGGCTGCTTAAAAACAAACAAGCCGAGCGTTTAAAAGCAAACCTTATCAGACCAGAGTTATTGGGTGTCGCAACCATAGAACCGAGCCAGCTATCTTCAAAATCACTCACTCAAATTATTCAGCATCAAAAACAAAATAACTTAAATACCGACAAATACGAATTAATTTATTGGAAACGCTACTCGGTTCCCCTCTCAGCCCTCGTCATGTTGTTATTAGCGATGCCCTTTTTATTTGGCTCAAACCGAAGTGGCGGCGCCGGCACACGTTTGTTTATAGGTATCGTAGTGGGAATTGTCTTTTCATTAGTAAACCGATCAATCAATGAACTCGGCATTGTTTATGGCTTCTCACCGATAGTCAGCGCCTTTTTGCCCTTGCTACTTTTTCTTATTATTGGCTTATTTGCAATTAGCCGAATTCGTTAATTTTTCTGTTTGTTTTTTTTAGAAGCGGTAGTTCATACCTAAAGAAACAACAGGGAGTAGCTTAAACTTCTTCAAATCACCATCGTTTAATTTAACCTCTTCCTTTGCCAGTTCGCCATTTAATATGCTTACATCAACTGCTGTTGCTGTTTGAACATCCTTAACAGTACCTTTTGTTGATAATTTAGCACTAGGCTCACCCTGAAATAATACACCCAAATCTGTCGTTAAACTAAATTTAGAATCTTTATCAGCAGCGTTACCCCAGCCTAAACCAAGATAAGGAGCGGTACTTTTAAAGGTAACTTTGGTGTTTAAGGTAGCATCCGATAAGTCATAACGACGACCACCAATTTCAACATTACTATTGTTTATACCGCTAGCATCAACATCCATATTATTAGAGTTATTATAAATACCTGCAGAAACCCTAAAACCACCACCCGTAGGATGGAAATCTAATAAGCCGCCTACAGATTGCAGGTTCAATTTCCCATCATAATTAATGCCTTCTATTTCATTATCAATATTTAGACTTCCGCCATTAAGGTTTAAACGTACATTAAGTTTATCCATTATGCCGTAAGTAAGATCAACACCTATGCCTAACGTGCTTACTTTTGCTGTCAGACCAAAACCACCAGCATTACCTTTATCAGCTAGCTTTTTATTAGCTTTAGTTTTCTTGTATATCTTAGTGTTTAAAACTTTCGCTGTTTTTACTTTGGTCACACTTTTCACTGCAGTTTTTTTCTGTGGTTTTGGTGCAACTGGTGTTAATGCTGAAGTAGTCGTCATTATTAATAGCGAAGAAACAACGCTAAGTGAGAGAAAAGTTTTAAGCATAGCAAGCACCTTTGGATTTATTAGAATTAATATTGCACACCATTAAAGCATCCATGAGCTGAATAGAGCATGAACTCTACACGATATTTGAAAGTTAACTAACGCCCCCGTAGCTTCTTTTTTAGCTTACGTTTACGCATAAACTCATCCCGAAAGGCATTTGCTACTGGTAGTAGTTGATTAACAGGTTTATTAACTAACTTGGCATAACGTGTCATTATCACTTGCATAGCATCATCATCTGCAGATAAACGTGCAAAGTTTTCTAATCGGTCATTTAAGCTAAGCATCCTAAATTGCATACGATTAACATCAATGATATTAAATTCAAACTGACCTTGTTGGTGCTTAATGAGAATATTTCCATAGGAGTAATCGCGGTGTAATATGCCTTTTTCATGCAGGGAAAAAGTGAAGTCCGCAAAGCTAGTTAAAACTTGATCTCTCAGTACTTTCTCAAAATTATTATCCAATAATACTGGGCGAATCGTAAAATCATAAGAATAACGCCTTGAAATATAATAGCTTTTACCTAGCAGACCTCGTACCCTATCCTCAATATATGCAATTGGCTCTGGACAAATACCTTCCCCTATTTTTAATGAATAGTCATAAGAGCGCTTTGCTTTAGAGGGCCGAAAGTAGCGATACACAATACGGTTAATAACGTTGGGGATTTTAAATTTTTTAACCACGTAATCTTGCCCCTGATAGGACACGCCTTTTATTAGATTTCGTTGGTCGTATAAAATATCCTCAGAACTTTCAAAATAGCTTTCTATGTTTTCAATAAATACCGCCAATGATTGATATTTTGAGTTAATAACAACTTTCATAGGCTTTCCCCTACGACATATATGGGAGAACCCTTAAGTATAATATCGTCATCAGCTGCAAGCTCTAACTTATTACCTTCTTTGGAGAACACTTTTTTATTAGAGTAATTGGTTTTGCAGTATGTATTTATCACCTGTTCTAAGCTAGCCGCAGACAAAGACCAGAACACATCAATGCTTTGTTTATCTTTAAAAAAGGATACCTGGTAAATATCCCCATCTTTACTAATAGCTTTGTAATCAGCACTTTGTAACATGCTCATCATAAATCTAAAGGCATAATAAGCAGGGTACTTTACAAGCTTATCGCCTCTGTTATCCATTAAACCATAACCTGGTGCAATCAATTGATGCCAATAAACTTGTTTAACCACACCGGAGCTTATTGCTAACAAATAATAACGTACTAAAAAATTTGCATGATCATCCAAACTTACGCAATCATTTTCGCTGGTTGGCGCATAGGGTGCTGTTTGCGTAATCGGCCAGTTCGTTTCTGTGATGACTATATCGTTACCTGTTTTTGGGCTTAAACGTAACATAGCATGTAAAAGCTTTAGTTTATTACTTAGATCTAAACCCATTTGGGTATTTTCAGGCGCACCTCGTCTATCCACATACAGTAAACTGCTGCATTGATCATACTTCAATCTTCCCAAGTTAAATAAAGTACGTGCTGTAAAGTAATATTCAAAATCAATAATTGATGCACCAAGTAATACAAAATTTGGATAATCCTTTTTCTTAAGATCATACGCTACTTTGTAAAAGTGCATGTATTCATCCATGGAAAAGATTGCCCACTTTTTTCGGTTAACCGCGTTACCAATTTGAAAGCGTTTGGTTAAATGTCCAAACTGTTTAAAAATAGAAGTAATTGATTGTTTTGCGAGTTCTAAATCTTCTATATGCCGCCGATCTTGCAATATATTTATCAATATATTTTTATTTTTGAACTGTTCTGCAAATGCAACATACTCTGAAAGATTTTCGATATCATGTAGTGGCATTCGAATCAGCAGATTATTAACCCCAATATCATCAATTATTGCCTGTGTTTCTTTTGGGTTTTTATCGAGGTTAATTCCAATGCCAAAAAAGTTCAGAGTGTCAAAACGTCTCTCATTAATAGGGACTAACTTATAAATTAAAAGGGTTGCAGGTAGAATGATAATATTCGTTAAGACTAACTTTACTAAATCCCAGCGCCCTTTTTTGTATAGTTCTTTTTTTAATATTTTATCACGTATGACGTAGGGCTGATCTGAAAACGTATCCCAAGGTAACTTCATTGACAATCGCTAGTGACAACAGGTTTATAAAGTTTCTTTTGGTAGAGTTCATTTAGTCCTACTACAAACGCTAGTACATCTTTTTCTAGCTCTTGATTACGCGGAGCTTTTTCTAAATGACCATTAACTATCTTCATCGTTACTGGTTTTTCTTGCGGCTGAATAATAGCAATTTCATCACCCACCCTAAGCCCATACATTTGATGAAACTGCATTAATGACATGTTTTTTTTATGACTTTCAAAAATACTATGTCCCAATATTGGATAATGTAAATCATCAATACCGAGTAAATCAAGTGAGGTAGCTAGTACATCAGCTTGCGTGCTTAATCGGCCTATGTTTTGTGCTTTCACACCACCACCTAAAATTAATCCTGGAATACGGAACATCGTATAAGGTAATAAATCATCCCCGTAAACCCTAACATTATGATCTGCCGCAATAACAAATATCGTATCTTTATAGTAGTCTTCCTTCTTAGCTTGATCGATAAATTTACCAATTGCATAATCGGCAAATTTGATAGCATTTTTAACTGTATGAGGCTCTACTCCCTTAACCAATTCAATACGCCCTTCAGGAAAGTCAAAAGGTGTGTGATTTGTGGTTGAGAACATTACTGATACAAATGGCTTATTTTTCGCGTATAGCTGTTTAAATTCTTTGTTAGCTCGCTCGACTAAATCCTCATCACTTACTCCCCAAACACCATGAAACTTCGGATTAATAAACATTTCTTCATCAATAATTTCATCAAAGCCATTCCCATAAAACCAAGATGCCATATTGTCAAAACGTTTTTCTCCTCCGTATATAAATACACTGTGGTAGCCATAAGGCTTAAGTAATTGTGCGACAGTAAAGAAATCTTTTTGAGACTTGTTACGTTTTAAAACGCCCTTACCTGGCACAGATAGAAAACCTGCTGTTAGCCCTGCCAAACCACGAATACTGCGCGTACCGTTCGAGTACAGTTGATTAAATGATATGCTTTCTTGAATTAACTGATCTAAGTTCGGTGTTATGCCTTTTTCTCCTTCTGCTCCATTCAGCCCACCAACAAATTGTGCTCCTAAGCTTTCTTGTATAAAAATAACCAAGTTTTTCGGCTTAGCCTGTTTAAAATGCGTAGTAACTGGGCGCGCAAAAGGTGTATTACAACGTGTTACATCAAGATCAAGCAACTTACCCATACGTTCAAATGCTTCTTCTACAGGCATTTTTCCATATATTTTTGATACTGCAACATCAGTTTTCTTCTGTGAATAATACGCATACCCAATTGCATATAACGAGTTTTTTGTTACTTCGTTAACTAAATGACTGCTGGTATAGGTAGCATCTGAAATGTTCGCAGGACGATGCCCAAAAGAAGAACGAATACCAACGAAGAGTATTAACGTAATTGGAATAAACGCAAGAAGACGTTTCCAGTAAGGTATAGAGTAAATATCAGTAAAGAAGCTGGAAGATTTACGCCAAAACCACCAGCCAAATAGCAACAGCATTATGCTGCTAATTAAAATTTCAAGTTTATAACTTGCCCAAATATTACCAAGCACTTCCTTTGGGTATTCTAAATAGTTTATAAATAACTCATTGGGACGTACATCAAACTCAGCAAAAAATGGAAATGTTGCATTCTCGATATAAATTGCAAGTAAAAAAGCGATTAAAAAGTAGAACCGTAAAAAAATTACCCCTACCCGACTCAAGAGCCTTGGCAGTAAAAGCATTAATGTAGCAGGTATTACCAATAACATGGATACCACCATCGTATCCATCTTTAAGCCATAAAGAAAACTCCAACCATACGCTGTTCCACTCTGACTAATACGATCATAGTACAGGAAAAACAAACCTAGCCGTCCGATAAAAAAGATAGCGATAAGCCCCAGATAGATGATAAAAAGCTTTTTGAAAAAAAGAAAAATTGATGGGTTATTATTCATTTTAAAGTTTCCAATAGTCCTTAATCCAAGTGGCTGGACGTAAATACCGGTACCATTTTCCACTAATGCCGTGCATAGCATCAATAGGTTCTGGCTTACCGTGAAATAGGATGATTTTTGCCCCCCTGGGAATAAATGGAGAGCGCCAAAAATTTTGTGGAAAACTTGGCACACAATGATATTTGAAACTTGGCGTCCATTCTTTTGGCCAAAATTTCAATACATTCTTAGCATTCATTTGATGCGACAAATAAGCCTGCTCATTACGGTGTTTATCCTTAATCGAAACAAAGTTTTCAAGAAAAAAGGCTAATACTTCAGCATGTTGCCCTATTTCAAAACGATATACTGAGGAATTACCAATAAATTGTGACTGCTTCTTTTCATCAAAACACAAAGCAAACTCTGCATCTAACTCAAAAAATGCATCAATATTATCCACAACCAATACATCAAGATCTAAAAATAGTGCTGTGCCCTCTAGGCCTTCCAAGTTTTTTTGAAAGGTTGCTAACTTTAGCCAACCACGCTCAGGAATATTTTCAGGCAACCCTAAACTGGGTAGGGGGTACGTTTTCACAACAGGATTAATTTCTGCCTTATTATCCGTAAAGCACACAAACTGAAAAGGAATTGTGATATTTCGAGATACCATTGCATATAGCTTGTTAACATATTCTGCACCATATTTATCACCCCACTTCATACAAATGATATTTACAGCTTTCTTCTCTTCCATTGTGTAAAATCCCTTTTCTTAGTCGATAATAATACTAAAAATGACTTAACATAGGCGATTTATTTTGAGTAATTTTAAATGAAGTTTGGCGTAATCATAACTACCTACAACTCACTCGCATGGTTAGAAAAGGTGTTATGGGGATACGAAAACCAAACAGATAAAGACTTTACCGTCATCATTGCTGATGATGGCTCAGGAAGTGAGACTAAAGTATTAATCGATAGCTTTAAACAAAGGGCTAAGCTTAATATTGTTCATGTCTGGCACGAAGATAATGGTTTTCAAAAAACAATTATTTTAAACAAAGCTATCACACAAACTGCATGTGATTATCTGCTGTTTACTGACGGTGATTGCATCCCTCGCGGGGATACTGTCGCTGTGCATAAGCAACAATCCCAAAAAGGTTATTTTTGCTCTGCAGCCTACTTTAAGTTATCTATGGATGTTAGTCACAAAATTAGCGAAAGTGACATTAAGTCAGGTAATGCTTTTAACTATAACTGGCTACAAGAGAATGATTTACCTAAAACCAACAAAGCTTTGAAATTAACAGCGAAAGGCATGCTACAAAAGTTACTCAACACCCTCACCCCAGCAAAAGCCACATGGAATGGCGCAAATAGCTCTGCCTTTAAAGAAGATATAATTTCTGTAAACGGCTTTGATGAGCGCATGCAATATGGCGGACTAGATCGAGAGCTTGGTGAGCGAATGAACAACAAAGGAATCAAAGGCAAACAAATACGCTATAGCACTATTTGCTTGCATCTTGATCATAAACGGAGCTACGAATCGCCTGATATTTGGGCAAAAAATAAAGCAATTAGGAGCATGGTGAAATCAAAGAAACTTGCTTGGACAGACTATGGTATTGAAAAAACTAAAAGGAAAAAAGTATGAGCGTAATATCTAAGCTAAAAGCAAAATGGAAAAAACTTACCGCCAGTAAAAAGCCATTTCAGAATTCAGGAGACTATTGGAGAAACCGCTATAATGATGGTGGGAATTCTGGTGGTGGTTCTTACGGAGTTCTTGCTGATTTCAAAGCAAATATTTTAAATAACTTTGTAAAAAAAGAAAATATTAAAACAGTAATTGAGTTTGGTTGTGGTGACGGAAATCAATTAACACTTGCAGAATATCCCAACTATATAGGGTTTGACATAAGCCCTAAAGCAATTAGCTTATGCCAATCATTATTTAATGATGACTCTAGCAAATCTTTCATGCTATTGGATCACTATAACAATCAAAACGCTGATGTAACTTTATCGTTAGATGTGATTTTCCATTTAGTTGAGGATCAAGTTTTCAACGAATATATGGAGCTACTTTTCTCGGCTGCAAATAAATATGTAATTATCTTTTCTTCCAATACAGATACGGTTGAAGCCCCAAACCACCATGTTAGACATAGAAAGTTTACCAACTGGCTTGCTGCAAACCAAAGTGACTGGAAACTACTCCAACACATCCCCAATGAAAACCCATATACAGGCAATAATAAAGTGAGTTCCTTTGCTGATTTTTATATATTTGCAAAAACTTAGGAGTTAATTGATTTAAGTGAAGGATAGTACTCGCACAGGGCTTGCCATTGTTTGCGATTTCTATCCTCATCGATATTTTCATTATTCAAAGCAATTTTTTGAGATCTGATAATAGGGATTGGCCGAGCTTTTTCTGAGGCACAATAGGCTTCCTTCCCATTCAAATAGGCCATAGCTTTAAACCATAAATCGTCTGCTTTTGGACTTAACCGCAAATATATTTCCTCATCAAAAACTTGCTCATTAAAAGTATTAGGAGGGTAAAGAACCCCTCCATACCCTATCGGTAATAAGTTTGGTTTAGAATATTCATGACGAATAAACTTCCACTCTTTATACGGCATAAGCTCAGAATTATTATCACGCTCAATCAACCGCCCAACCTGAGAAATCACACAGCTTTTATGTACTAAGTGACAACGATATAAGTTACTCAACCAGTCAACAGGGTAAATCATATCATCATCACAAGTAACAATAGTTTCATCAGGGTATGCTTTTAAGCTTGGTAATAATTTACGGTATGAGCTGGTTCCTTTGCAATAACGTATTTTAAAACAATCCCCTTCTAGACGCTTTAAACGCGTAGGCAGTCGAGTTTTCAGCTCTGTATTTAACCATAAAATAATCTTTCGAGGTGGCTTACTTTGTTCCAATAAACTGGTAACCACAATATCCAATGTAGCTATTCTACTAGGAATTGAGGTCAGACTGATGATCATATTCAAGCATTCTGTTTTTTTCTGCTCTTTAGCTAAATAACGCAATCGCAAGCTATAAAATATAGATATAGGTAACTCTTTAAGTTTCATAGCTTCATAAAACCCTCAAACCATACATTCTAACAACATCCAGTTTCCGCTTGAGGCGCTTATTCCTAAGAAATAAACGTTTAAAATATTGCTTTTTCGATAGGTTCAAGTTATTTTCTCTTCCCTCTATGTTTGTATCGCCAAAAGATTGACTTACAACAGGTGAAGATACAAATCCTTGCACCAACATTCCTCTACTATAACGCCAAATATAGTCGACAGGAAAAGATAGACTATTACTATCCTCTAAAAATATTTTAGCCGCACCCAAGGATACAATATAACCACTAGCTAATATTCGAGCAGGGTCACATTCACAAATCACACTATTATCAGGTAAAAAAGCAAGGGAAAAAATACGACGCCTATACCTTCCTTCTAGTTTCTTCCAAGTAGCCCTCCATTTAGAAAAGATGTAAGGACGCTGTGCTATACACTCTTTTATCAACAACTTTAAAGCCTTATTATCAAGTAAATAAGGCTTTGTATATGAAAGGTTTAAAAAGTCAAATTTACCATACACCTCTGGTTGTAAAATACTCCATGTTGACATATCAACTCGAACATCATATTCTAAAATTAGAGCATAGGGTATATCTTTATCTATCATTTCCTTCCAAATAAGCCGATGAGACTCAGCACAACCAATTTCACCTTTAGTTGCAGACCTACCTTTTTGAATAAAAAAGCCATCTTCGTTTATAAGTTTGTGCTCGTCTGCTAATAAAGATCCATCAACAGCACTAACTCGTTGGTAATCTAATCCAACCTTTGCTAAATTTTCTGCAACATATTTTAAACGATCAGTTCGTTTATCTAGATTTATTACAAATGTATGTATATGTTTGCCTTCAAAACTCATAAATACGACCTCATAAATACGCCTAACTTGCAGGCCTTAAACAGATAAAGCTACTTTTTTCAAAATTAATTCAGCACTTAAAGATTTATATTTATAAACTCGTACCTTAGAGCTATTATATGAGAAATCAAGGATGCACTAAGATGATCACAATAAAACAATGAAAGCAATTGTAATTAATCTCGACTCCGCTATAGAGAGAATGACTTTTCAAAGAAAACAACTCTGTTCTTTTGGAATTGATTATATACGTTTACCTGCCGTATTATTATCCACCGATGACTTAGTTTATAAAAAGCTCTCTTCAACGTGGGAACGTAAGCTAAAAAGTGAAGAGGTAGCCTGCTTCTTGAGCCATAAAAATGCATGGGGCTTAGTTTTGAAAAGCAATAAGCCTTTCTTAATAATTGAGGATGATGCTTACTTTTCAAAAACTATTAACTGTGTATTAAAAGAGCTGGAAACTCTAACCAATATTGACTATATCAATATTGAAGTGACTGGAACCAACAAAAAAAAACTATTAGCGACTAAAGCGACGAAGGAAATTTGTGAAAGCAAACTATTTAGGCTATATCAAGGACGTTCAGGAGCTGGTGGCTATATACTTTGGCCTAGCGGGGCCAGGAAATTATTAGGGGAATTTGAAAATGGGAAGATCGGCCTTGCAGACAAGTTTATAAACAATAACTACTCCCTATTATCGTATCAGCTTGATCCTGCTGTTTTAATTCAGCTAGATCAGTGTGTTTATCATAGTATTAAGGCTCCGTTAGATGTGGACTCATCTATAACACCTAAATTAAATTCAAATTCAATTATAGATAAATGTATAAAGTGTAAGTTTAGACGCTTTATATCACAAGTAAAAACAGGAGTTAATCATATTGCTCACTTGCACCATGCAAGTAAACGGAAAGTAAAAATATCTAAAAATTTAACCCTAAAGTAATATCATAATCAAAGTTTACGAGTCTTTTAAAGAATAACTAATAACCACCTCAAACTAAAAGTAAAAAATAGATTTACTAACCCTTTCCAGAAGCGCTCTTTTTCTTTTTAACGTCTTTATTTTCGTAGATTAAATACGGTTGCGAGTCACCATTAATAACCGACTCATCCACAACGACCTTAGTCACACCTTCTAACGAAGGCAGTTCATACATGGTATCAAGCAATACTTTTTCCATGATTGAGCGTAAACCACGCGCTCCTGTTTTTCTCTCCATCGCTTTACGCGCGATGGCATGTAGCGCTTCTTCTCGGAAATCAATTTCTACATTTTCCATATCAAACAATACTGAGTATTGTTTGGTTAATGCGTTTTTAGGCTCAGTAAGAATCCGTACGAGCGCATCTTCATTTAGCTCTTCTAGGGTTGCAATAACAGGTAAGCGACCCACAAACTCAGGAATCAAGCCGTAACGTACTAAATCTTCTGCTTCAATGCCTTTTATAACTTCACCAAACATCTTGTCGTCATCAGGTGCTTTAACTTCTGCCGAGAATCCGATACCACCCTTTTCGGTACGATCAAGCACGACTTTATCTAAGCCTGCAAAAGCGCCACCACAAATAAAGAGTATATTTTTAGTATCAACTTGTAAGAATTCTTGCTGAGGGTGTTTACGACCACCTTGTGGTGGAACTGAAGCTATTGTTCCTTCAATAAGCTTTAACAGTGCTTGTTGGACACCTTCACCCGATACATCACGCGTGATAGAGGGGTTATCTGATTTTCGAGAAATTTTGTCAATCTCGTCAATGTAAACGATACCTGTTTGTGCTTTTTCGACATCATAGTCACATTTTTGTAATAACTTTTGAATAATGTTTTCAACATCTTCACCGACATAACCTGCTTCGGTTAATGTGGTGGCATCCGCCATTGTGAAAGGCACATTTAAGGTTCGTGCTAAGGTTTCTGCTAGTAGTGTTTTACCGCTACCGGTTGGACCGATTAATAGAATATTACTTTTTGAAAGTTCGATATTGTCATTTTTACCGGTATTACTTTCCATCCGTTTGTAATGGTTGTAAACCGCAACCGAGAGTACTTTTTTCGCAGGCTCTTGATCAATTACATAATCATTGAGTAACTCGTTGATTTCCTGAGGTACTGGCAAAGCTTTTTGCTCTACATCGCCTGTTTCTTGCAACTCTTCTGTAATTATATCGTTACACAGATCAACACATTCATCACAAATAAACACCGAAGGGCCTGCAATCAGTTTTCTTACTTCGTGCTGGCTTTTTCCACAAAAAGAGCAATACAGTAACTTACCATCACTTTTACTCGTGCTTTTATCTTTACTCATTTGCTTCAAAAACCTCGTTTATTCATTAGCTATCACTCAGCATACAATAATATTTAATAGGAAAAAAGTACATTAAGAATAATTAAAGTAATGTAAATATTTCACTATTACGTCTCAGCTTAGCAAATAAATCGTTTAGCGTTGCTGAATGGTATAAAAAAGCCTGAATAAATCAGGCTTTTGTAAAAAACGTTTCAGTAATGAGTTACTTCTTAGAGCGACTATTCAAAACTTCATCAATCAAGCCATATTTCATTGCTGTTTCTGCGTCCATAAAATTATCACGATCGGTATCTTTTGAAATGGTTTTCAATGACTGCCCCGAGTGATTTGCTAGCACTTTATTAAGCTCTTCACGAATCTTTAATATCTCTTTTGCATGTATATCAATATCAGAAGCCTGCCCTTGAAAACCACCAAGTGGCTGATGGATCATGACACGTGAGTGTGGCAACGCGTAACGCATGCCCTTTTCACCACCGGCTAACAATACCGCGCCCATACTTGCTGCCTGACCGATACAAAGCGTACTTACTTTAGGCTTAATAAACTGCATAGTATCGTAAATTGCCATACCTGCCGTCACCACACCACCAGGTGAGTTTATGTATAAATGAATGTCTTTTTCAGAATTTTCTGACTCTAAAAAAAGCAACTGAGCAATAATCAAGTTTGCCATGTGATCTTCAATTTGACCCACGATAAAAATGACGCGTTCCTTCAACAGTCGTGAATAAATATCGTATGAACGCTCACCCCGAGAAGTTTGCTCAACAACCATTGGAACTAAGGCTGATTGTGGCTCAACATTATTTGATTTATTATTTTCAAACATTTTATTATCCTTTTTATCTTTTCTGTTAACTCTATTTTATTAGCGTTACTATTTATCGTTAACTAACTCAGTAAACTTCATTTTTTTATCTTTAACTTTAGCTTTTTCCATAACCCAGTCAACAATCATTTCTTCCATTACAGCCGCTTCAATCGTTTGCATAGCTTCTGGTGTACTCCGGTAATACTCCAATAGAGCTGCAGGATCTTCATAACTAGCCGCAAGTGATTCGAGCATATCATCAACACGTTTTGGATCTTTTTCTAGCTTATTACCATTTATAATCTCACCAACGATTAAACCAAGTTTTACACGTCGCGCAGCTTGGTCTTTAAACATATCATCAGGGAGTGTTGACAAATCCGCACCTTGAGAGTTCTGCGCCATTTCATTTCTAACTTGCTGTATTTCATCGCTAACTAAAGCTTCTGGCAGGTCAATTTCATGTATTTCATGCAAACCATCCATTACAGATTGCTTAACACTACTTTTAATGCGCTGTTCTAGTTCACGCTCCATATTAGTCTTTATTTCGGCTTTAAAGCTTTTTTGAGTACCATCTTCAACACCAAACTTTTTAATAAAGTCCTTATCTACCTCTGGTAAAGCAGGCTCACTAACAGATTTAACATTAAGAGAAAACTGTGCTGTTTTACCTTTTAATTTCTCCGCAGGATAATCTTCCGGAAAAGTGACATCAGCATCTTTCTTTTCACCTGCTTTAACGCCAATAAGTGCATCTTCAAAATCTTTAAGCATACGACCAGCACCTAACTCAACAGAAAAATCTTCTGCTGAACCACCGTCGAAAACCTCACCGTCTATTTTCCCTTCGAAATCAACTGAAAGTAAATCACCTTTCTTTGCTTTGCGCTTAACTTCTTTCCAGTCTTGCTGTTGTTTGCGTAAAGTTTCTATCATTTCATCAATATCTGCCGCCATCACTTTAACGGCAGGACGTTCGACTTCCAATTTAGAAATATCTGCAATTTTAAATTCAGGATAAGTATCAAAAGTTGCGGTATATTCTAAATCTTTACCCGCCTCTACCGTTTTTGCTTCAATTTTTGGCATACCAGCAACACGTAGTTTTTCTTGCTCTGCTGCCTCGTAAAAAGTTGACTGAAAAAGTTCCCCAACCACTTCTTGGTATACTGAGTCCCCATATTGCTGGGCAACTACACTAATAGGCACTTTACCCGGGCGAAAACCATCGATTTTAACTCTGCTACGCATCGTTTTTAAGCGACTTTCCACATCACCATCTACACGTTCCGCGGGGATAGTAATGGTTAACTTTCGTTCGATATTTCCTGTAGATTCAACTGAAACTTGCATGCAATAACCTCAACTCAGCTTTCTAGGAAGAGCCAAGTATTTCAAAGTAATAATGGTTTATAAAAAAACCACCAGCAACCTTTGTTACTGGCAGTATATTTAAATAATGGTGCGAAAGGAGAGACTCGAACTCTCACATCCTAAGATACTGGTACCTAAAACCAGCGCGTCTACCAATTCCGCCACTCTCGCAAAAAACGCGATTATACAGTGCATTGAAGCCCGTGTATAACCGGAAACTGAAAAAAATCACTTGTTTTTAGATACAAGCAACTAAAAATACTGGGGTGGATAATGGGACTCGAACCCACGACGACCGGCATCACAAGCCGGGGCTCTACCAACTGAGCTATACCCACCATAATAAAAGCTAACCAAAAATCTTAATGGCGCGCCTGGCAGGACTCGAACCTGCAACCTACGGCTTAGAAGGCTGTTGCTCTATCCAGTTGAGCTACAGGCGCAATCAAGTACGACCAACTTTAAAAAATAAAAATGGTCGGGATAGAGAGATTCGAACTCCCGACATCCTGCACCCAAAGCAGGCGCGCTACCAGACTGCGCTATATCCCGACATACCGCCACAAATGACAGAGCGCGAATAATACGCACCTAAACTATTCTCGTCAAGCGTGTAAGTTTGATATTTTTTTATTTCTTAAATTTAAATGTCCATCCCTTGTTCGTTACTAGTGCGCATGAGAAGATTCACTTCATAAACTAAAATCAAGTTAGGAAATACGATGAGTGCTAAAATTATTGATGGCAAAGAAGTTGCAACCAGGGTAAGAACTGAAGTCAAAATAGCAATCGAAGAACGAACTAGCCAAGAAAAACGTCCTCCTGGGTTAGCGGTTATCTTAATCGGTGGCGACCCTGCTTCTCAAATATATGTAGGGCATAAACGCAAAGCCTGTAAAGAAGTTGGCATTTATTCTCGCTCTTATGATTTAAGTTCTGCCACCACTCAGCACGAACTCATAACATTGATAGAAACACTCAACAATGATAGTGACATTGACGGTATTTTAGTCCAATTACCTCTTCCAGAACATATGGATGCTTCACTGGTTATCGAGCAAATACATCCCGATAAGGATGTCGACGGCTTCCACCCTATCAATTTAGGCCGCTTAGCGTTACGCATTCCAAGCCTACGCCCTTGTACTCCCTTTGGTATTATTCGCTTATTAGAATCCATTGGTGAAACTTTTTATGGTAAGCACGCTGTCATTGTAGGGGCTTCCAATATTGTTGGCCGCCCGATGATGCTGGAACTACTTCTTACAGGTGCTACAGTGACTGTTTGTCATCGCTTTACTAAAAACACCCCTGAACTTGTCGGCCAAGCTGATATTGTGATAGTTGCTGTTGGCAAGCCAGGCTTAGTTAAAGGCGATTGGATTAAGAAAGGAGCTACTGTTGTTGATGTAGGCATTAACCGCCTAGAAAATGGGAAGTTAGCAGGCGACGTAGACTTTGAGAAAGCCTCAAAACGTGCCGCTTGGATTACACCTGTACCTGGTGGCGTTGGCCCTATGACAGTTGCCATGCTTATGCAAAACACATTAACGGCTTGTGAAAAACATCAGTTTTAGGATTAATTTAATCTAACTCTTCCACCTTTTATCCCTCTCCTACACAGCCTATAAAAAGCCGCTAATTTATTGCGGCTTTTTATAGTTAAACTAATTAAGTAATTTTACAAAGGAAATAAAATTACTTAGGGCAAGTTGCGCCTTTATTTCCAGGTACAGCACCAGCCAGCTTCAAGAAGCTTCCAAATGGCCCCATTACCTTCATAGCTTCAACCTTCGGCCCACTAAACTTTAGCTTCCCTGTACCCATTGCACCCATCGCGCCACACCCCCAAGAGCCTTTCCCCATACAAGTCCAGTTCTTATCGGTTGCGTGCATAATATAATCAACCGACATATTTAGTTTTTTACCATCGGGCTTACCACCGTAGATGCACATAGCTTTTCCGCCTTTATCTGCGATTGTTAATTGAATTTTGGTCTTAGCACCGCATTGACTGCGGTACATCTGCAACACTTTATAACCTCTTCCTGCATCATTTGAAATCCATTTAGAACTGCTTTTACTTCCCAACTGCGTAGTCAGCGTTGCATTAGCATTCCATGCATTGCAGGCTTGCTTTGCCCATGTAGGGTCCATAAAATCAGCCGCCATCACTGAGCTAGTTAATAAAACTGTCGAGACTACTATTCCTGCCTTTTTTAACATTATTAATCCTCCTAGAGATCAAACAAAATAAACCAATAACTGGCTCTAACTTTAAAACCTGACTGACTGCATGACAAGTATCGTTATTTACATTGATAATTATCAAGCAAGATTACAGCAATATGACAGAGGAAAGGCACTAATGTCAATACAAATCACTCGCAAGTCGTTGATTTTGCTTATATTATTTTATAATTATATAATTAATTACTTATTCAAGCTGTTCTTTTATATTCAAATATTTAAAAGCTGATTGTGTATTCAAGCAATCAGCACTACCATACCAGTGATAATTTTATGGAATAAAAACCTTGTCACATTTAGACTTTAAACTCCTGCATACCGATCAATCTGATAACAATTCAGCCCGCCGAGGTCGACTTGAGTTTCCTCGTGGCAGTATTGAAACCCCTGCATTCATGCCTGTCGGCACGTATGGTACCGTCAAGTCCATGAAACCAGAAGAACTAAAAGGCTTGGGAGCAGAGATTATTTTAGGTAACACCTTTCATCTAATGCTTCGCCCAGGAACCAAAGTGATACAAGCGCATGGCGACTTGCATGACTTTATGCATTGGGATAAGCCTATTCTTACAGACTCCGGTGGATTCCAGGTCTTCTCATTGGCTAAAATGCGCAAGATCACCGAAGAAGGTGTCCGCTTCAACTCACCCGTAAACGGTGAGAAGTTTTTAATGACTCCAGAATCTTCGATGCAGGTTCAACGAGAACTTGGTTCAGATATTGTAATGATTTTTGATGAATGTACACCCTATCCCGCCACTTTAACAGAGGCTCGAGCATCCATGGAGCTTTCTTTACGCTGGGCAAAAAGAAGTAAAGCCGCTCATGAGGGTAATAAAGCGGCACTTTTTGGAATTGTTCAAGGAGGCATGCATCAAACTTTACGTGAAATTTCTGCTGAAAAATTAATCAATATGAATTTTGATGGCTACGCCATTGGAGGACTCTCGGTTGGAGAACCAAAGGATGAGCGTGATCACGTACTTGATGTTACAACACCTTTATTACCCACCGATAAACCTCGCTACCTAATGGGAGTCGGAAAACCAGAAGATATTGTAGAATCTGTCAAACGTGGCATTGATATGTTTGACTGCGTCATCCCTACACGTAATGCTCGTAATGGTTATATTTTTACCCGATTTGGCAAATTAAACCTTCGAAATAGCATTCATCAATATGATACTAACCCTATTGATAAAGAATGCGGGTGTTATACCTGCCAAAATTATTCTCGCTCATACTTACGTCACCTCGATAAATGCAGAGAAATGCTCGGCGCTCATTTAAACACTATTCACAACTTATTTTATTATCAAGAACTAATGCATGGAATTCGATCATCAATCGAAACTAATAGCTTTGATCAATTTGTTACTGAGTTTTATGCGTTAAGGAAACTCTGAATAACCGCTTGAGCATATTAATATGTAATTTAAAGCAAAAAAAAGAGTCACTATCAAGTGACTCTTTTTTAACTAGACTGTAATACTACTTATTACTGAACACCCAACTTCTTCAATACATCCATAGTAATGCCACCAATAGCCATACCGTTATCCTTCTGGTACTGCTCAAGCGCCTTCATCGTACCGCGACCAATATTACCATCAACTGCACCACTGTATGCACCCGCATCTTTAAGCGCTTGTTGGATTTTTTTGTTAATTCCAGGCCCCATATTGGTACGACAAAGTATCTGACGCCAAACGAGTTTTTCTGGGCTAACCTTCGTTCTTTTTTCAACAGTCTTGTAAACAGCAGGTATTTTTGTACGAACTTCTTCAGATTCTGTAGCCACGTTACTGACTTTAATAATTTTTGAGACAGGGGCAACTTTTTCTTCTTCCACGGCTGCTGCCGAGTCAATAACCAGCTTCTTCACTTTTGCAAACTTAGCTGATATCTCTTTTAAACAAATTTGATTACCTGTATAAGTCCCATTGCCTTTTTCGCCTGCAGCTACCCATGAGAAACTCGCATCAGATACTTTATTCTTGATCGATACTTTTTTATATTCTGCAGGAATTTTCACCTTATCAACCGATGCATCTGTCACGAGCTTACTAATTTTGATAGCTTTCGTTGCTTCAGGCACATCAACTAATTCAACACTTGGTTTATTTTTAAGAACCGTTTTTTTAATTATTTGGTACTTTGCAGGAACCTGCACCAAACACATAATATCGCCTGTAGAGTTATCGATTTTAGAAATTGGGCCATCTCCTTTTTTCCAGACAGCTTTAGCAGGTTCAATTTCAATTTTCTCTTCTACAACTTCATACTCCGCAGGTTTATATATTTTCTTCTTGCTCGCTTGCTTAACAACTACAAGCTCTTCACCACTCTCAAACTGCGGTGCTATAATCTTAATTTCTTCTGACTCTTCTTTAACTAAAATCTCTTTTTCTGTTTGCTCAAACTTTGCGGGTGTAAAGTACTCTTTAAAACACTGACCTGGTGCTGCTTTCTCGATTTCTATACCACTAGTTTTAGCGCCTGCTAAGAGCGCAGGACTAGCAGGAATCCCCCCTTTACCAAGACGTGTTAGCCATGCTGTTCCTGCTTTTGAGACTTCAACTTCTTCCACTTCCTCTCTAAATTTTGCAGGTACAACCTTAATCTTTGTGTAACCAGCCTTTACAACTACGGGCTTTTCAGCAGCATCAAAGACAGCTGGCTTAATGGTAACCTCTTCAGATTCGGGCTTAACTAACACCTCCTCTGTTTTAACATCATACTTAGCCGGTACGATAACTTTTGCGTAACATTCGCCGGGTTTTGCATTTGGTAGGGTTGACGTAGCATCTACACGACCCTCTACTTTTTCATGTTGTGCTGCTATTACTTGCGTAGAGGGAAGCAAAAATGCCAATACGGCAACAGATGCAAAACTTTTAATAAACATTTGGAACTCCTTTATTTTTTTGTCTTTATTGTGATAGCCACAATAAGTTGTGTTTTCACAGCTTAATCAACTTTCAGTTTACTTATTTCTATTTGATCTTAAAAAAGAAAACTGAACCTTAGATGAACAAAGAATAATCCATTCATCTGTAATTTTCAACCGCCTATTTTTCAAAAGAAACAATAGTTAGACAATTTTATGGGAGATAATACTTTAACTAAGGTTTATAAGCTTGCTTGTATTGCATACAAACAAAGTGACATTAAAGCACCAGGTAAAATACCCAGTAGCAACACCGCTAAACCATTAATACTTAATAATACCGTAAAGTCTAATGAGCTATTCACGACCGACGTTGAATAAGCTTCAACTTCATTGTTTCTGAACGTTGTTTCTATATTTCTAGCTTCATTTGGCTTATCAAAATACATAAGTTTTATAGCTCGCAAATAATAATAAGCACCAATCACAGACATCACAACAGCAAGTACCGCCAACCAAATTAAATTTACATCAACCACTGCCGTTATCACCGACAATTTAGCATAAAAACCTACGGTTGGCGGCACACCGGCCATAGCAAACAAAAATAGCATCATCATAAAGGCAACCCACGGATGCGTACTGCTTAAACCTTTTAAGTCATCTAGTTGATCAGCTTCTTTGCCATTTTTACTTAAATAAATAATAACCGCAAACCCACCCATTGATATAATCGCGTAAGTAATTATATAAAACATTGAAGCAGCATAACCTGTTTGCGTGCCAGCAAGAATCCCCATCAAGACAAAGCCCATATGTGAGATAGTTGAATAAGCCAACATTCGTTTAATATTGGTTTGCGCAATGGCAATAATGTTACCTAACACAACGGAAAGCGCGGCAAGTATTGCTAAAATTTGCTGCCAACCTTGCACCATATCCCCTAAGCCTTCAGCTAATAAACGAATAATCATCGCAAAGGCGGCAATTTTGGGTGCTGTACCTAAGAACATAGTCACTGAGGTTGGTGCACCATCATAAACATCGGGCACCCACATATGAAAAGGAACTGCCCCGAGTTTAAAACCAAGCCCAACAATGACAAAGGCTAAACCCAGTAGCAAGCCTACGTTTTGCATCACTGGGTTTGATGACATATAGCTGCTGATATGGGCAAGATGCAAACTACCGGTAATACCGTAAATGAATGACATACCGTATAGCAACATACCTGACGCAATAGCACCAAGAACAAAATATTTCATAGCAGCTTCTGACGCGCGCCCATCATCACGTTTAAAAGCGACTAAGGCATACATGGCAAGAGATAATAGTTCTAACCCTAAATAGATCAGTAACATAGTTTGCGCTGACACCATGATCATCATGCCTAATACGGCAAACAAACCCAGTGTAAAATACTCTCCGCGGTACATATGTCTATCCCGTAAGTAATCGCGAGAATAAACAAACACACCTACTGTAACCAAGATTAAAGCAACTTTTAAAACTTGCGCCATTGGATCAAGTACAAACATGTCACTAAAGGTAGTAATAGTCTCACTCCCAAAGTTTGTTAAGACTAATCCTGCCGTGATTAATAATACGACTTGTGCCATTAAGTAGGTAATAAAACGATTTTTATCACTGACAAATAAATCTGCTAGCAACACAAAACATGCACCCGCTAATAAAAAAATCTCTGGTATAGCAGGAGTGAAATTAGGGACTTCAAAGCCCATTGGAATTAATTGCATATCACTTTACCAATTTGCTAGTTGTCGCTTGTTCAATAACATGAACTAACGAATCATTCATTACATGTACTAATGGCTCTGGCCATAAGCCTAGTAACAATACAAAAATAGCTAACACACTTAAAATAAACATTTCACGCTTATTTATATCTGTGAGCGCAGACACCTCATCATTTGTAACAGCACCAAAAATCACACGCTTAACTAGCCAAAGTGTATAACCGGCACCAACAATTAAGGTAGTCGCAGCTAAAAAAGCAATCCAGAAGTTGGCTTTAAAACCAGCAAGTATCACCATAAATTCACCGACAAAACCTGAGGTTCCTGGCAAACCTGTATTCGCCATGGCAAACAACACAAAGAAACCTGCAAACCAAGGCATACGATTCGCAACACCACCGTAAGCCGAAATTTCACGAGTGTGCATGCGGTCGTACAAAACACCAATACATAGAAACATTGCACCCGAGATAAATCCGTGTGACATCATTTGTACCATGCCACCTTGCAATCCCATCAATGCACCATCCGTACTTCCAGTATTTTTTAAAATCGGATATAAAACAAAGAACCCCAAGGTCACAAACCCCATGTGTGCAATGGATGAATACGCCACCAGCTTTTTCATATCACGTTGTACCAAGGCGATAAACCCAATGTAAACCACTGCAGTTAATGACATAAAAATAACTAACCAAGCGAGTTCTGCCGAAGCATCAGGTACCATCGGCAACGAAAACCGTAAGAATCCATAGCCACCTATTTTAAGCATAACGGCGGCTAAAATAACCGAACCACCTGTAGGTGCTTGAACATGTGCATCAGGGAGCCAGGTATGAACTGGCCACATCGGTACTTTCACACCAAATGCAATCAGAAACGATAGGAAGATTAATATCTGTGGCGTCAGCCCCAACTTCACATTATGCAAGTCCGCAATATTAAAACTACCTGCCTGCGTGTACATATAGATTAAGCTAACCAACATGAACACTGAACCAAAAAAGGTGTAAAGGAAAAACTTAATGGTTGCGTAAATACGATTATCACCACCCCAAATACCGATGACAATAAACATAGGAATCAGCATTGCTTCAAAGAACACATAAAACAACATGGCATCTTGAGCTGCAAAAACTCCATTAATGATTCCTTCCATAATCAAAAAAGCAGCCATGTATTGTGCAGGTTTAGTTTGAATAATTTCCCAGCCTGCCAGAACAATCAATACAGTAATAAATGTATTCAACAATATTAACGGCATTGAAATGCCATCAACACCCAAACTGTAATTAATTTTAAAGCTTTCAATCCAGGGAATAATTTCTACAAACTGTAATTGATAACCTTCGGGACTAAAGCCCGTCCACAACAGCAAACTAATCCCAAAAGTAAGCACGCTCACCACTAAAGCCACTGGGCGAGCCGCAACATTATCCCCCGCAAACAAGGTCAGTATGCCACCCAGTATAGGCAACCAAATTAAGACACTTAACAAATAACCATCAAACATATTAAATGCGCCCCATGCCAAATACTAACCAGCTCATAATTGCCAGCACACCGACAATAATTGAGAAGGCATAATGATATAAATAACCCGTTTGCACATGACGAAATATAGATGAAAACCAGCCGGTTATTTTTGCTGAACCGTTAACCATTAAGCCATCAATTAAGAAACGATCACCCACAGCCCATAAACCTTTACCTAAAGCCAGTGCACCACCTGCAAAGACCGCCATATTAAACTCATCAGCAAAGTATTTTTTATCTAACAAAGTGTGTATAGGGCGAAGTTTGTCATAACCCCATTGTGCGATAGCAGGATTTTTCATGTAAATAAACCACGCACTAGCCACTCCACCCATTGCTAACCAAAATGGGGGCGCCATCAAACCATGACCTACAAAACTAAAGATGCCTTGATATTCTTCTTTAATAATTTCAATCGCTTTGTGTGACTCATCAAAATGTAGTACGCCTTTAAAGAAATCACCCACGACCATTGGATCAATTAAGTAGCCTGAAAGTACCGCAGGAATGGCCAACGCAATCAATGGCCACGTCACTACTTTACCTGGTTCAAATAACTCTTCTTTGGTGTGCTTGTCCATCCGTTCTTCACCGTGGAAAACCAAAAAGAACATACGGAAACTATAAAATGCAGTTACAAAGACACCCAATAAAACCATCCAATAGGCATAGTGCGCACCGAATAATTCGGACTCATGCACCGACTCAATAATTAAATCCTTTGAAAAGAAGCCTGAAAAGAATGGAAAACCAATTAATGCCAGTGAACCAATCAATGACGTCCAATACGTTATCGGTAAATACTTTTTCAAACCACCCATTTTACGAATATCTTGCTCATGGTGCATCGCAATAATCACCGAACCTGCCGCCAAAAACAGCAATGCTTTAAAAAACGCATGTGTCATCAAATGAAACACTGCAGCGCTGTACGCCGATGCACCTAAGGCTACTGTCATATAACCTAATTGCGACAAGGTTGAATATGCGACCACTTTCTTTATATCGTTTTGTACCACACCAATTAAGCCCATAAAGAAAGCGGTGGTAGCACCAATAATCAAGATCAAACTCAAAGCAGTATCTGACATTTCAAAAATCGGTGACATTCTCGATACCATAAAGATACCAGCGGTTACCATCGTCGCCGCATGGATTAATGCAGATATTGGGGTGGGGCCTTCCATAGAATCAGGTAACCAAACATGCAAAGGCACTTGGGCAGACTTACCCATCGCGCCGATAAATAATGAAATAGCAATCACCGAAACTAACAACCACTCTTGACCAGGGATTAACGTAACTGTCGTATGTTCTATGGCTGGCAGACGCGCAAAAACTTCGTGATAATCCAATGAACCCGTGTAAGTCCAGATTGCAGCAATACCTAATAAAAATCCAAAGTCACCGACACGATTCACCAAGAACGCTTTCATATTTGCAAAAATAGCCGTATCCCGTGTTGACCAAAAGCCAATCAACAAATAAGACACAAGCCCCACGGCTTCCCAACCGAAGAATAACTGCATAAAGTTATTCGACATCACCAGCATCAGCATAGAAAAAGTAAAAAGTGAAATATAAGCAAAAAAGCGCTGGTAACTATTATCACCACCACGGCTATCTTTAGGCCAATTATGTTTGTCGTCTTCCATATAGCCGATCGTGTAAAAATGCACCATCAGAGAAACAAACGTAACCACAACCATCATCATCGCAGTTAGTTGGTCAATTTTAAAACCCACTGCAATTGTTGTATTGCCTATCTGTGCCCACGTATAAAGGTCACCATAAAACGTATTGCCCGCCAGCACATCAAACAAAACAATAAACGACAATATACATGCTATTCCAACGCCAGCAATGGTAATACTATGCGCGCCTTTACGGCCAATTTTTGCACCGAATAAACCTGCAATAATAGAGCCAAATAGTGCAGATAATGGGATGAGTAAATAGATTGTTTGCATATTTATCCCTTCATCTCATCAAGTTCTTCAACATTAATGGTACGGCGATTACGGAAAACCGTTACCAAAATTGCCAAACCGATGGCTGCTTCTGCCGCCGCTACGGTTAAAATAAAGAAGACAAAAACTTGCCCTGCCACATCACCTAAGTAATGTGAAAATGCGATAAAGTTTAGATTTACGGCTAGCAACATTAGCTCAATACACATCAATAAAATAATCATATTTTTTCGGTTTAAGAAGATTCCCGCAACCGCGATTGAAAACAGTAAAGCGCCGACAACAAGAAAGTAGGATAACGGTATCATTGTTTCTCCTCTGATTTCATTTTCACCAAGCGTACTCTATCTTCACGACGCACACGTACTTGCTTTGAAGGGTCTTGTTTTTTAACACCTTTACGACGGCGATGTGTAAGAACAATGGCAGCGATGATTGCAACCACCAAAATTATTGCAGCAATCTCAAAAGGAAAAACATACTCTGTATAAAGCACTTCGCCCAATGATTCAGTGTTACTCACACTTAATGGCGACGGTTCGGGGATATCTCGATTAAATACCCCTGACTTCATCACTAAAATCAACTCAACCGCCATCGCAATCGCAACCATTAAACCAACGGGCAAATAACGAATAAAGCCTTCGCGCAAAGTATCGATTTGAATATCAAGCATCATGATGACAAACAAAAACAACACCATCACAGCGCCAACATACACCAACACTAAAACCACACCTAAAAACTCAGCTTCTAATAACACCCAAGTTGCAGCACTACTAAAAAATGCTAAAATCAAAAACAAAGCTGCATAGATAGGGTTACGCATCGTCACAACTGCGACCGCTGAGAGCAAGGTCACTGCAGAAAATAAGAAAAAAACAAACAGTTGAAAGGTCATTAGCGTCTCTAGTCTCTATCTGTAAGGTGCGTCAGCAGCTTTTCGTTTAGCAATTTCGGTTTCATGTTTATCACCAAACGCAAGTAACTCTTGTTTTGTGATTAAGTTTCCACCACGTTCTTCGTAATGATACTCAAAAATATGCGTCTCAACGATTGCATCAACCGGGCAAACTTCTTCACAAAAACCGCAATAAATACATTTAAAAAAATCGATCTCGTATTTGGTAGTACGGCGTGTTCCATCGGCGCGCTCCTCAGATTCAATATCAATCGCCAAGGCTGGGCAAACTGCTTCACACAACTTGCAAGCGATACAACGTTCTTGCCCGTTAGGGTAACGACGCAATGCGTGATGCCCTCGAAAGCGTGGCGACATCGGTGTTTTTTGCTCAGGGTATTGAATCG
This sequence comes from Thiotrichaceae bacterium, assembly GCA_026989145.1. Taxonomy (GTDB): domain Bacteria; phylum Pseudomonadota; class Gammaproteobacteria; order Thiotrichales; family Thiotrichaceae; genus Cocleimonas. Next base: position 4,649 of record JALSJU010000074.1, on the reverse strand, counting down.
TAATTTTTCGTTTAAACAGATACTTACCCGTTACACCTAAGCCTTGAAACAACTCAAATAAGGTAAATGACTTTATATAATGTTTAATGTTACTGAGCATCGTAAACTCCTACCTGTTTCCAGTTGCCTATAACCATGGTTTCCACCCTAATGCAATGGCAACACCTTCGCCGAATATCCAAACCAAAGTCACTGGGATTAGGATTTTCCAACCCAAGCGCATAATCTGATCATAGCGGTAACGCGGGAATGTGGCACGGAACCATAAATAACAAAACAAGAAGAAAAAGGACTTTATAAACAACCAATGAAAGCCGTCACCTAATAGCGAACCTAGTACGGGAATATCATCAAGCACATGGCCGAATGGCGACAACCAACCACCTAAGAATAACAAGGCTGTTAAAGTCGATACCAGAATCATACTGGCGTATTCTGCTAAGAAAAATAGTGCAAACGCCATACCCGAGTATTCAATATGAAAACCCGCGACGATTTCAGACTCACCCTCAGCCACATCAAACGGTGCTCGGTTCGTTTCTGCCACACCTGAAATAAAGAACACCAATAATAAACCAATCAATGGCCACGCAAACCAATTAAGGATTCCACCATCTTGTGCACGAACAATGTCAGTTAAGTTCATACTGCCGGCAGCCATTAAAACACCGACCAAAGCAAAGCCCATCGCAATTTCGTAAGAGACTACTTGCGCGCCTACTCGCAGCGAACTTAAAATTGCGTATTTAGAGTTAGATGCCCAACCTGCCAAAATAATACCAAATACATCCAGTGAGGTTATCGCTAAAATAAGCACTAAGCCAGCATCAACATCGGCAAGCACACCACCATCCCAAAATGGGATCACCGACCAAGCCGCTAAAGCAGGCGCCAATGCCAACATGGGCGCAATAAAGAACACAATGGTACTGGCTTTGGTTGGAGATATAATCTCCTTGAACATCAGCTTTACCGTATCTGCAATCGGTTGCAACCAACCTTTAGGGCCGACACGATTTGGCCCCATACGCACCTGCATATAGCCAATTATTTTTCTTTCAGCAAATGTTGTGTAGGCAACGGCTAAAATTAACGGCAACAAGATAGCGACTATTTTTATCATAATCACGATCAAGGTGGTTAAACCTTCTGGCAAAAAGCCATTTAAAAATGTTGCTACACTATCCATTAACTTGTTATTTCCACTGAGCCAAATGCTGAACCAAGTAAACTACTTGATTCTGTACCTGAAGGTAATAAAACACAGCCATCAGGAATAGCATCATTAAGAATTAAAGGCATTGAAATGGTTTCAACACCTTGTTTTACATCAATTAGTTGATTTTCATCGAGTGATGTTTGCAAACCAAGACGGGCAATTTCTGCTGTATTTATTTGCATGGCATTTTGCTGAGGCGCACTTTTTTGTAAGGCGTCTGCCCGTCGTACTAAAGAGTCACCACAAAACTCTGCTACCTCACCGATGCGTTGCAGTACATTATCAGTAACAGCTAGTTTGTCTAAATTCGTATAGATGCCTGAAACTTCAAAATCATTATTAACAGCAGTTATAGTATCGCAAGCTTGTTTTAATTCATCGCGAACATCCACCGAGGACACATAGTCAAAACCATCTACTCCCAACACATTACCGAGTACGCGCAATATTTTCCACGCAGGACGTGCATCTTCATAGCTTTGTGATGCCGCATTAAAACTTTGCCAAACACCTTCAGCGTTTACCAATGTCCCTGATGTTTCAGTATAAGCTGCACTAGGTAAGATAATATCAGCTTGCTCAAGCATCTCACCGCTCAAATAAGGTGAGATAGAAATCACACAATCTGCTGACTTCATCGTTTCACTGGCTAAGGTTGCATCATCACAATCAAAGTTAGGCTCAACATCCAGTAGTACAAACGTATTCATGCCTTTATCAAGCATTTGTGCTGTATTGTAAGCAACGCCTTGCTCATCTATTTCAACGGCATCGCCTGCTTGAGTACGATGCGGTACAACACCCGCCAACCATGCACCCACGGTATTTGCGGATTCTGCAAAATAACCTAAGCTCGCCCCTGTATTAGCGGCAATCACGGAAGATAAAGCACGTAGCGTTGAATAACCGGGATGTTGCACAGCGATACTTCCAAGGAAAACTACCGCATTTCCAGCATCGTTAAGCTCTTTAGCCAGTAACTTACTCTCAGCTGTCACTTTCACTGCGCTTAATAAATCTTTTAAACCCGCTGGAATTACTGCTTTACTCAATTTAAAACTCGCCGCAGCTATAGCTGCTAGTGTATTCACCATTTCAAAAGGGTCGCTAGCAAGTTGCAGATCAACCGCATAGTTAAAATCTAACTCTCTGGGATTCACTGTAAATACTTTTGCATTTTGCTGGTTAACCGCGTTACGAATACGATGATTAATCATCGGCTGCTCTTTGCGAACATTTGATCCCACCAATAAAAAAGCATTTTGAGAGTCAATATCACTCAAAGACATGCCCAGCCAAGGAAATAGGCCCATGCTTTCTTGTTGATTGAAATCGGTTTGGCGCAGGCGATGATCTATACTATTTACACCAATGGCACGCATTAATTTTTGTAATAAATAAAGCTCTTCAACAGTTGCTCTAGGAGACGCTAACACACCAATATTATCAGGATGGGTCGCCCTCAGCTTTTCCGCAACGGCATTTAGTGCATCTTCCCAACTGACTCGCTTCCAGTTACCGTTTTGCTTTATCATTGGTACTTCTGCGCGATCTTTTGATTCTATTCCTTGATAGCTAAAACGATCCCTATCTGAAATCCAGCACTCATTAATCGCTTCATTCTCACCGGCAACAACACGTACCAGTTTTTTCTTGAACGTGTGAACATAGGTATTCGAGCCAACACAATCATGCGAAGCGACTGCAGCAGTTTGTAGCATTTCCCATGCACGCGAGGTAAAACGTGATGGCTTTGCAGTCAGCGCACCCACAGGACAAATATCAATAATATTCCCTGAAAGCTCTGAAGACAGGCTTTTTTGTACAAAGGTACCTATTTCCACCCGGTCGCCCCGCCCCATTGCACCGAGCTCACGCATTCCGGCTATTTCTTCACCAAAACGTACACAACGCATACATTGAATACAACGAGTAAGTTCGGTAGAAACGAGTTCACCAATATCTTTATCAACAACAACACGCTTTACTTCATGATAATTAGAGGATGAACCACCGAAAGCAACCGATAAGTCTTGTAGTTCGCACTCACCACCTTGATCACAAATGGGGCAATCCAAAGGATGGTTAATCAGCAAAAATTCCATCGTATCTTTTTGTGCAGTCAAGGCTTTTTCAGAGCGCGTCCAAACCTTCATTCCTTCTGCCACCGGCGTTGCACAAGCAGGCATTGGCTTAGGTGCTTTTTCAACCTCAACCAAACACATTCGACAATTTGCGGATACCGAAAGCTTTTTATGATAACAAAAACGCGGAACATGGATACCAACTTGATCTGTCAACTCAATCAACATAGCACCGGGCTTGGCTTCTAGCTCTTTACCATCAACGATAATTTTGATTGTTTCTAATTTGTCACTCATTTAGCACCTACCATTGAGTAACCGTGCTCAACATAATGAACAAATTCTTCTCTAAAGTTTTCAACAAAACTCCAGACAGGCATCGCCGCCGCTTCACCCAAGGCACAAATGGTTCTGCCTTCAATTTTATGCGCAACATCTTCTAGGCGCTCAATATCTTCGAGCGTGCCTTTACCCTCTACAATTCGGCTCACCAAACGATACAACCAGCCTGTACCTTCACGACACGGAGTACACTGACCGCAAGACTCAGAAAAATAAAATTGTGAAATTCGTTGCAACACTTTAACCATATCAGTGGTTTCATCCATTACAATAACTGCACCCGAACCAAGATAAGAGCCAGCTTTGGCAATGGTGTCGTAATCCATTGTTAGTGCCATCATCTGATCACCGGTTAGCACGGGAACAGATGATCCTCCAGGAATTACTGCTTTAAGCTTATTGCCATCTTTCACGCCACCCGCTAATTCAAGTAACTCTTTAAACGGGATTCCCATCGGTACTTCAAAGTTTCCAGGGTTATTTAAATGACCTGACATAGAGAATAATTTTTCTCCGCCAGAGCCCTCAACACCCATATCTTTAAACCACTCTCCACCACCTGAAAGAATTTTAGGAATGGAGGATAATGTTTCGGTATTATTAATTGTTGTCGGGCGACCGTATAAACCATAACTCGCAGGAAAAGGCGGTTTGAAGCGTGGCTGACCCATCTTACCTTCCAGCGACTCCAATAGTGCCGTCTCTTCACCGCAAATATAAGCACCCGCGCCGAGTGAGCCATATAAATCAAAATCGACCCCACTGCCTAAAATATCTTTTCCGAGCAACCCTGCTTCGTAGGCTTCTTTAACCGCTTGCTCAAAACGAATTGAAGGCTCGTCCATAAACTCGCCACGCATGTAGTTATAACCAACGGTTGCGCCAATACAATAACCAGCGATTGCCATACCTTCAACCAAAGCGTGCGGATTAAAACGTAAAATATCACGATCTTTACAAGTACCCGGCTCTGATTCATCTGAGTTACAAACGATGTATTTTTG
>JALSJU010000073.1 GCA_026989145.1 Thiotrichaceae bacterium | reverse complement strand
GCACCATTTGAGTTGTTTGAAAAATGGTTTAAACAAGCGATGCAGGCGGATGTGCCTGATGCCAGTGCAATGAGTTTGGCAACCGTTTCTGCGGATGGAAAACCGACGCAACGGACGGTGTTGCTAAAATTCTTTGATGAAAAAGGTTTTGTCTTTTTCACCAATTACAGTAGTCAAAAAGCACAACAGATTGAACAGAACGCTAATGTATCTCTGCTCTTTCCGTGGACGATTCTTGAACGTCAAATAGAAATTAACGGCACTGCAACTAAAATAAGTACAGCTGAATCACTTAAATATTTTCTATCTCGCCCTCGTGGTAGTCAAATGGGCGCTTGGGCATCTAAGCAAAGCTCGGCCATTACATCTCGCCAGATTCTTGAAAGCCAACTAGTAAAAATGAAAAATAAATTCAGTCAAGGTGAGATTCCTTTGCCTGATTTCTGGGGTGGTTATCGCGTTGTGCCTGACACTATGGAGTTTTGGCAGGGTGGTGTTAACCGGCTACATGACCGCTTTGAATATAAGTGGGATGGCGAGAAATGGATGATTCGTCGCTTGCAGCCTTAGCTATAGCTATGCCCTTAATGCTAAAGTTATTATGAAGTAAACTTCCACTTATCAAAGCCATTAATTAAGCTATAATAAGTGCCTCTCGGTTGATGTGTTTTATCGCTGAGTTATCAAAATAATTAAGGGCTAATTCTAATTATAAGCATTGGTAAAAATAAGAACCAAATACCTGAGTGTGTGTCTATTACTCAGTAACTTTCTTATACTTAGAAAAATAAAATATGAATGGATTCATAGCAAAAAACATCACTAATATCATCACGGCATGCAGTTTACTACTTATCAGTAGCAGCTTATTTGCTAACCCCAGCAACCGAACAGCGCCATTAGGTATGAATACTAATGAGGCGTTAGAAGTCGACTCCAGTGTGCCTTTTATCGACCTATTTCGTTATACCTTGCCATTTGATGAAGCACGACCTTGGTTTACCAAAGGTAATGTCCGGTTTGATAAAAATGGCTGGCCACAAAATTTAAATGGTGGCAAGGCAGGTACGCGGTTTTTAAGTCATGTGCCGATCCAAGCCTTGCCTCAGGGTGATTACACCGTACTTTATGAAGGTGAGGGTGTGATTCGCTACGCCGCTAGTGCGAAGCTGCTAAAAAAAGGTAAAGGTAAAGATATTATTCGCCTTAAGCCGATGCCTCAAAAAGGTGAGCTTTACCCTTCCTATACGGCGACCTTATTTATTGAAAAAACCAATCCAGCGAATCCGATTAGAAATATCCAAATTTTAATGCCAGGTGGGATTTGTAAGACCAACCCTTTTAAACGGGTGAACGCAAAAAATCACTGCCCACCAGGTCACTACTTGTCGTTTGAAGAGCATGGCAAGGCAATTACCTTTAACCCTGATTTTTTAAATTTCATGAAAGACTTTAAAGTTATTCGTTTTATGAATATGGCAGGGATTACGCGTAATAATATTCGGTCATGGAGCGAACGACCAACGTTAGATAAGGCAACTTGGGGCGGTAAAGAAGGGGTGCGCGGAGTACCACTTGAAATTATGATTAAGCTAGCAAATATTCTTAATGCAGACCCTTGGTTTAATATTCCGCACAATGCGGATAATACTTTTGTTTATCGCTATGCGCAGATGGTTAAACAGCAGCTTCGCCCTAATTTGCGCGTGTATTTAGAGTACACCAATGAGGCTTGGAATAATGTTTTTGTGCCGCAAGCAGAGCATATGAAGCAAACTGGCTATAAGCTAAAATTGGATAAAAATCGCAATATTGCTGGCTCTAAATATTACTCATTGCGTAGTGTGCAAATATTTAAAACCTTCGAAAAAGTCTTTGGTGGGACTCAGCGTTTAGTACGAGTTATGGGTGGCATGACCACGAATACTCACTTAACAGAAACCTTGCTCGGTTTTCAAAATGCGTATAAATACGTGGATGCGATTGCGATAGCGCCGTATTTTCATTTTCCACAGAAAAAGATGACGCAAATTCGTAGCGTTAATGATGTGTTTAAAGAGTTATATGCGCCTGATAATCGTTACTCGATTAAAAACACCTTAGGTTTTGTGCAAAAACAAGTTCAAGTTACTAAGGGGTTTGGTGTTGATTTAATTGCTTATGAGGGCGGGCAGCATTTACTGCATCATAAAACGCACTCGATGCAAGAGGGTGCTACACCACACCTCTATAAAGCGAATAAAGATCCGCGCATGGCGCAAGCCTACTATCAGTTATTATCGGGTTGGAAGAAACTGGGTGGAAAGCTGTTTATTCCATTTTCGGCTCCGCGACCCTCTACTTGGCATGGAAGCTGGGGAATCAAAGAATTTATTACTGAGGCTCCAGCCAAAGCCCCTAAATATCGCGCTTTGTTAGGTTTCTCTCACGGCAACCCATGCTGGTGGCCGAGTTGTGCCGGTGGTCCTGTGGCTCGTTTGCGTAAACCTCAGAGAATTCCCAAACATCTGATTTCAGGGCAACGTGATAAGGCTAACGCCAAATTTGTGGTAGTGCCTAAGCAAGCAATAGGCGCAAATACCTTGCACCAAGTCTCTGCAAAAAGTATCAATACAATGATTCAGGGGACAACTGATAATCCGCGTGACCTAACCGCGAGATGGCGAGCCAATTGGGATGATAAGTATTTGCATATCTGGGTGGGTATTGTTGATGATACGCATGTTTCTGACTCAAAAGAACCGTGGAAGGACGACTCAATAGAAATATACATTGACGCAGATGCGAGTCGGCATGAAACTTATGATGAGTTTAATGATTATCAGCTTACGTTTCGTTTAGGGGACCCTAAAATAACACTGGGTGGAAAAACACCGAAGGAAGATATTAAAGATATTAAGTACGCGATTCGTCAAAATCCAACGGGCTATAGTTTAACCCTTTCTATCCCATGGACGACATTACGTGTGGTGCCGAAGCCTGAGCATCAACTCGGTTTTGAAGTACAGGTGAATGATGACGACAATGGTAGCTCACGCGACGCAAAAATAGCGTGGAACTCCAATACAGATACCGCGTGGAAAAATCCTCGAGTATTTGGTGAGCTTGTTTTAGAAAGTGAGAATAAAAGCTTATCTGTTAAAAATGATAAAGAAATGGCGATTGATAAAGAGGCGATGAAGTAATTGAAGTGATGCTCGTAACGGCATATAACCAGATAAATTGTAGTAGTTATTACTTTTCTTTTGGATTCTTCTACACTAGATGCATGGGATTTTTCCCTAATTATAATTAATCAAAGGATGAATACAATGGCAACTTATAAATGTGATGTGTGCGGCATGAGTGTTAATGCAACCTGTGGTGAGTGCGATGCGCCGTTGGAGAATGGCTCTCTAAAGCTAGATGATGGAACGGAAGTACAAGTATCTGAATGCCCTAATGGTCATGGTAAGATTAAGTCACCACTTTGTTGTGGTAAAGATATGACCTGTTCTACGAGTTAGCCTGAATATTGCATAGATTGCTGCAATAAATCACAAACATAAAAAAACCGAGGCAGTTGCCTCGGTTTTTTTATGTTTGATTAGTAATGGAGGGTTAAGATTAAGAAATCTGCTGGTAATAAAGATTCTGCGGATGATTCGCATCAGCAAAAAATACCCAGCGCTCAACCATCAGTCCTAAGTACTGCACTGCCACAGCTACCAGTGGAATAATTAAGCCTGATAGGTTAAAGGTTAAGACTAATAAAACCAGTGGTATAGCAAATACCATTACCAAGAAGACAATTTTCATTGTGTTAACAAAACCTGCGCTTTTACCATGAAAATATTCGCGGGTATTAAAAGAACCACCCATAGAGCCTTGTGCGATTTGTTTGATATTTTTATGGTTAATACCAATAGCAGAGCGCATATCAGACTTAGGCTTAATAAAGAAACGATTTCGTATTAATGCGGCAGAGCGAGTAATGAGTGCTAAAAAGGTAAAGATAATTGCCCAAGTCGCATAAAAAGGAACCAAACTGCTTTCTTCAGTTGCAAAATAAGCAGCCAATGCAGTCGCAATAGTGAAGCCTGAAGCGGTACCTAGCAAGATGTAGTTAATCACCGTTAGTGGAGTGTGCCATTCTTGTAGGAACTTAATGCCTGCGTAAATCATGCCAGTACAAATAAATAGTAAGTAAACGGCAATCGTTGCGAGCAAACCTAGTAAAAGTGTTAAGTCGATTTGAGTACCACCAGCGGTTATCATTAAAGGCTCGGTATAGCCTAAAAAGTGTGCCAAGCCGTAAAGTGCAACGGCACCCAAAGCCGCGGGTAAAGCGATGATCTCACGTGATAACCAAGAGGTTTTCCAGCGTGTAGCACTACGCCATGCTCTTTCTGGGCGGCCTAGGTGGAAGAAAGCGGCAAACAAGCCCATACATAATAATAAGATGGAGATAGCAGTGCCGATGACGAAGAACTGAGAATCATGCGCTTGTAAGAGTTTAAACTGCGAGAAAACCTGTCCTGTAAACAAAGCTAAGAACAAACCCTGACCCGCGCCAATTAATGTTGTTAAAAAAACCATAGAAAATGGAGGATGCATAATGCGTTACCTTTTTATCTGACTTAAGCCTCTAAGTTTAGTTCTTAGAGGCGCTAAAATTTAATATAAAAACTGATCTACTTACCAAGAAGTCATATCATCCAATGATGGGTCGCTACTAGGGGCGTTGTGTTGCTTGCGCTCTTCTTTGCTGAGCGGGTTATCCGCACGCTCAAGCTCATCTGGGTGAATAGTAATTTCTGTTTTACGCCGTGGTAAGTAATGATTAGCAGGCTTGGTTCCCCACTCTGGCATTAATTGATAACCAGCACGCTCACGAATGGCTTTTGAAACATCCGAGTTTTCATCATGTACATCACCAAATAAGCGGGCGCTGGTTGGGCAAGACATCACACAAGCGGGCTTGCGCTCGTTTTCTGGCAAAGCTTCATCGTAGATACGATCCACACACAGCGTACATTTTTTCATTACCCGTTGTTGTGCATCCATTTCACGTGCGCCGTATGGGCATGCCCAAGAACAGTAAGCACAGCCGATGCACTTATCGTAATCAACCAGTACAATACCGTCTTGCTCACGTTTGTAACTTGCCCCTGTAGGGCAAACAGGTACACAAGGTGGCTCTTCACAATGCAAGCAACTTTTTGGAAAATGTACCGTTTCTGTTTGTGGGTAAGTACCAATCTCAAAAGACTGTACGCGGTTAAAGAAAGTTCCTGTAGGGTCTTCACCGTAGGCATTTTGATCAACCATGGGGCCAGCTTGACCTGAGGTGTTCCACTCTTTGCAAGAGGTCACACAGGCATGACAACCAACACAAACATTTAAGTCAATTACTAAGGCTAATTGAGTCATTACTTAGACCCTCCTTTTTTCACATGCTTTTCACTAATACGCTTTTTACCCATAGTTTTTCTAAAATTACCGGCAAAGAAAGCCTGCCATTTGTTTTTACGTTTGGCTTCCATGCCAGGTAACGGTTTAACGGGTGTAAACTGAGGTGAGGTGACTTGCGGCTCATTATCTTCAGCTTTGTAAACGCGAACACGTACATCATACCAACCTGCTTGGCCGGTGACAGGGTCGGAGTTTGATATGTGATCACCTGCATCGTGTGCAGGGAGCTCCTCTGAAATCACATGATTCAGTAAGAAGCCTTTATTCGCTTCATTGGCTTTAGGGTCTAGACCCCACGAACCTGATGCTTTTCCTATCGCGTTCCATGTCCAAACTGTTCCTGGCTCGAGTGACTCTGAATAACGGCACATACAACGTACTTTACCGTGCATTGATTCAACCCAAACCCAGTCTCCATCATCAAAGCCATTTTGGCGGCCTAGAATCGGGCTAACGTATAAATAGTTATGCGTGTGAATTTGACGTAGCCATGCATTTTGAGAGTCCCAAGAATGATACATTGCCATAGGGCGCTGAGTGAGTGCATTGAGTGGGTACTTCTGGGTATCCGTTAGTTGCGACTCGAGTGGCTCATAATGGAATGGTAGTGGGTCAAAATACGTTTCAACACGTTTGCGTAAACGATCAGGTGGTTGCCTGCCGGTGGTTTTACCCTGCGCCGCAAGACGGAATTTTTGCAAAATCTCGGAGTACACATGAATATTAATTGGCTCGTCATAGCGCGTCATATTGTGTTCTTGAGCCCAATGCAGGTAACCGCGGTTCCAGTTACGCATGTATTGGAATGACTTAGGTAGTTTGTGTTGGAAGACGCAGTTGTTCTTTTCGTACATTTCCCACTGGTTTGGGTTTGGCTCGCCTTTGAGTGATTTTTCACCACTCTTACCACGCCAGCCAGCTAAGAAACCGATACCTGAACCCGGTGCTGTTTCAAAGTTGATGACTAGGTCACGGTAATCTTTAAACTTACGGCTACCGTCTTCATTAATAAATGAGGGTAGTTTTAAACGTGTGCCCATTTCTACGATAACATCTTGGAAAGGCTTACAGTCACCTTTAGGAGGTAGCACGGGGATTCGAACCGAATCGACAGGGCCGTCATATTCTGAAATAGGGCGGTCTAGCATCGACATCGCATCGTGACGTTCTAGGTATGAGGTATCAGGTAGAATCAAATCACCAAAATCAACAGTTTCTGAATGATACGCATCGGCCACAATAATGAATGGAATTTTGTACTCACCATTTTCATCTTTATCCACCAGCATTTTACGTACTTCAGTGGTGTTCATGGATGAGTTCCATGCCATGTTTGCCATAAACATCATCAAGGTATCAACAGGGTATGGGTCGCCGCGCCATGCGTTAGTAATCGCATTGTGCATTAAGCCGTGTACCGATAATGGGTACTCCCATGAAAAACCTTTATCGAGACGAATCGCCTCGCCATCATCGTCCACAAATAAATGATCAGGGTCAGAAGGCCAGCCGAGGGGCATACCGTCTAAAGGAGTATTCGGTTTAACAGCATCCCAGCCGTTAGGTGGCTTGGGGCAAGGTGGTATAGGGCGAGGGAATGGAGCTTTATGACGGAATCCACCAGGACGATCAATCGTGCCTAATAAGGTCATTAGAATACTTAACGCGCGAATCGTTTGGAAGCCGTTTGAGTGCGCCGCTAAGCCACGCATTGAATGAAATGAAACAGGGTTACCTGTCACACTGTCGTGATCTTTACCCCAAGCATCGGTCCATTGAATCGGTAATTCGATTTTTTGATCGCGCGCCACAATGCCCATCTCGTGAGCAAGGCGGCGGATAGTCTCCGCAGGGATGCCGGTAACGCCAGCTGCCCATTCTGGCGTGTAAGCTTCTACACGCTCTTTTAATAATTGGAAGGCAGGCTTACATGGCGTGCCATCTTCAAGCGTAAATTCACCTGTTAGATAAGGGTCAACGCCTTCTGTTTTCATTGAAATTGGAATATCTAAATCACGATCCCACCAAAGTTTATTTTGTGGGTCAAAACAACCTTCTTCGTCAGGGACCTCATAACGAAGGAACATACCTTCTTCATGACTGCCCGGTGTTAAATCAACTAGCTCAGCAGAGTTAGTGTAGTTCACCAAGAAGTCACGGTCATATAGACCTAGCTTAATGAGTTCATGAATGACTGCTAAAATAAATGCGCCATCGGTGCCAGGTTTGATAGGAACCCACTCATCAGCGATAGCCGCATAACCCGTTCTCACAGGGTTGATCGCCACAAAACGGCCACCATTACGCTTAAAGTGTGATAACTCGATTTTCATTGGATTCGAGTGATGATCTTCTGCAGTACCGATCATAAAGAACAGCTTTGAGCGTTCAAGATCAGGGCCGCCGAACTCCCAGAATGACCCACCGATAGTGTAGATCATGCCTGCTGCCATGTTTACCGAACAAAATCCACCGTGTGCCGCATAGTTTGGCGTACCAAACTGCTTAGCAAACATGCCGGTAAGCGCCTGCATTTGGTCGCGGCCTGTAAATAACGCAAACTTTTTAGGGTCTTCTGCGCGTAGCTTACCTAAACGCTCTTCCATAATGCCGAAGGCTTTATCCCATGAGATTTCTTCAAACTCGCCTGCACCACGTTCGGTGCCGGCTTTGCGTAATAAAGGTTTTGTTAAGCGAGCAGGAGAGTACTGCTTCATGATGCCTGATGCGCCTTTTGCACATAACACACCTTTGTTAAGAGGGTGATCAGGGTTACCTTGAATGTAGCGTACCTCACCATCTTTAATGGTAACTTTAATGCCACAACGACAGGCACACATGTAGCATGTCGTTGTTTTTACTTCGACACCTTCCGTTTTATTCACAATAGGGATAGTTTTCATAGTAAACCTTTAAATAGAATTCGTGATCTATATTAGTAAATTGTTACATACTAATTGAGTTGCGGGATAATGCCTAGGTATTTTTTATAATACAAATCAATAACATTGATGATGTTGTTTATAGCTAACAGCTTCAACTAGTAAGTTAATCCGTATCACTAAAGCGAAACTTATCAATCTGCCATTCTTTATCTTTATAACACGTAATTACAAGGCAAGAAGGTCCGCCATGGGTGCGTGTTTTACCTGCCGCTCCTGGGTTAAGTACCCAGGGGGTAGTCTCTTTATCAATCACTTGTTTGTGGGTGTGCCCATAAATAATTAACTTAGATTCACTGTGGACTTGTCGCAATGATTGATGGTCGGGCTGGTGAGCGCCGTGTTCATGCCCATGCTCAATGGTTATTTTTTCACCAAAAACATCGAAGCTGAGTACTTTGGGTAACGGGTTGTCCGTTAAATGACAGTAGGGGTCATTATTGCCCGTGACCACATAAACCTTGCCGGACTTTGGTTGCAAAGCATCAATGATGTTGATACCGCAAATATCACCCGCATGGACAGCAATATCACAGTCTTTCACAATCTTAATAATATTCTCATCAAGGTGTGAGTGTGTGTCTGAAACGACGGCTATAGTGGTGATGTTGGACATTTTTAGCTCCTAATGCGAGTTGGGATAATAGGTGGTTGGCCATAAAAAATCCAGTTAGGCTGTAGTCTTATGTCGTCAAATGAAACTTCTTAACCCCAAAATCTATAGATTAATACACATACAGAGACCTTTGCACGACTCGAATGATGAGTAAAATGGCTGAAACCCCACTAATTTTCGTTGAAAAACCTAGTTGGATGCCTTGTAAGATCGCCCTACGGGGCTTAGCTAGGTTATTCAGAGATTCCTTAAAAACACGCTAGGTTGTTTCGTCATACTTCCGTGCAAAGGCCTCATGCAAACAATTGACTCTTTTATTTTGCTTTTTGTGAGAAACAATCTATATAGTAATTTTAGGCTTAAAGCCCTGGGCAAAATTATGACTTCCAATACTGATAACAACGATGTTACCCAAAACATATCCAAGCAAATTAATCAGGATAATAAGCAAGCCATAGAGAACTTAAATTGGCTAAAACAAGAAATGCATCCTTTGTTTTTCTCTTTTAATATCGGCGATGTTTCGGCGCTTTCTTTGTTGAGCACATCACTCCATCATTTAGCTCAACATAAGCGTGTGATGCTTTTAGACACTAGCAATCGGACCATTATTGCCCAAATTGATACCTATGGTTCTCTTTATAAAACACTGCAAGATTTACCTGAGCAAGAAATATCATATGCCGAGCTTACAACGTCCCGATCAGAATTACCTAAGACCAAAAACAAGCTAGAAGTCCTGCGCTTTGACTACAACCGAAAACAAGATCACGAAATTAAGAATGAATTAAAAACATGTGAATTACCCGCTCCGTTGTTAGCGGATATCGCTAAGGTACTACAAAAAAATCACCCCAATTACCCTCTTGAAGAGGCCCAAAGACATTTAGAAATGCTTTGGTGTAATAACGCTGAATATATTCAAGTTTCACCTCCTAATCGCATTGCTAGAGTTATCAATCTCTATGCCCAGACTGAGCTTAATGATGGTATCCATCTTGATATACAAGAGATTAGAGACCCTCAAAATACACTTGAATGCCGACTTTTATTAGGAATGGCAAACCCACCTAAAAAATCTTTTTTACTGCAACTCTTAGAGGTGTTTAACCGCCTAGAAATATCTGTCAACCGCTCCTATAGCCTTAATCTCAGTAATAGTGTTCACCCCTATTTTTTATCAACTTTTTATGTTGTGTTACGTGACGGGTCCTATCTAAAGAAAGACACTGATATTTATAAAAACTTACAGCGAGAAATATACAATACACAAATTCTGTCAATTAGGTCGGCTTCATATAAAAAATTAGTCACCTCAGGTATAACCACTGGGGCTGATGCAAGTCTAGCTAGCGCCATAATCAGTTTTTGTCACACCAACCTAGCGCATAACCATCCAGGCAGCTATTCCTTAGAAGGGATTATGAGGTCTTTTCATAATCATCCCGACATTACGACACTGATAATTGATTTATTTTATTCTCGCTTTGACCCTGAGTTTAAAGACAGAAAAAGTAAACAGCTGGCTTACAAAAACAAACTCGATTCAGTAAAACATGCTGTAGAAAATTTTAATTCAGGCAGAAAGTTTTTAGATAATTTTCGAAGAACAATTTTTCAATGTGCACTTACATTTATACAATTCACCATAAAAACAAACTTTTTTGTTGCAGAAAAACATGCCCTTGCATTTCGACTTGATCCTGCCTACCTAGAAGAATTAAACGACGAATTTACCCAAGATTTACCCACCGACCGACCTTTTAGAGTAACCTTCTTTTCTGGAAGAAACGGTATCGCCTATCATATTGGATTTTCTGATATTGCACGCGGTGGCTGGCGTACGATCATCACCGAAGGACGCGATAATTACATCACCAGTGCCAACACAATGTTTAAAGAAAACTATGTGTTGGCACACACACAACACCTTAAAAATAAAGATATTTACGAAGGTGGCTCTAAAATGGTAGCGGTATTACGGCTATCCTCATCTAAAGATAAAGAAAGCATTAACCAACAACTCTATAAACTACAGTTTAGCTTTATTAATGCCTTCTTTGACTTATTCGTTACAGAAAATGGTAAAGCCAAAGACCCTCGAATAATTGATTACTATGCAGAAGAAGAGGCCATCGAGCTGGGGCCAGATGAAAACATGCATGATGTGATGGTTGAAACTATTGCAAAACAAGGAGTAAAACGAGGTTATATTTTAGGTGCAGGAATAATCTCTAGTAAAAAAGTTGGCATCAATCATAAAGACTATGGCGTTACCTCTCTCGGTGTTATCCGGTTTGCTGAGGTCACTATGCAATCTGTCGGTATCAATATGCATCAGGATGATTTTAGCGTGAAATTTACCGGTGGCCCAAATGGTGATGTTGCAGGGAATTGCATGCGTCTACTACAAGAACGATGCTCAAATGTCAGAATTAAACTCATCATTGATGGTAGTGGCGCACTTTTTGACCCTAATGGGCTTGATAATACAGCCTTATCAAAAGTCATCTTAAAAGATGACCTAGATGCTTTTGCCCCGTCTGCTTTACATGAAGGTGGGTTTTTATTATACCGTAATCAAACACAAGTCGATGGCATCAGCACACTCTACAAAAAAATCACAAAGACTCAAGCGGGGCTACAAGAGGCATGGATATCAACTGATAAATTCTATAAAGAATTCAACAGCCTACTATTTACGGTAAATACTGATTTGTTCATCCCTGCAGGTGGGCGCCCAGAAACTATTGATATAACAAATGCTAATCTATATTTCGATAATAAAGGCAAAGCCAGCGCTAATGTTATTGTAGAAGGTGCCAACTCATTCATTACCCCAGATGCAAGAGTAGCATTGCAACAAAAAGGGGTTGTCATCATTCGGGATGCATCAGCCAATAAATGTGGTGTAACCTCATCATCCTACGAAATTATTGCGAACCTAATCTTTAGTGATGAAGAATTTTTAGAAAACAAAGAAAGCTATGTAAGTAATGTTATCGATATACTCAATCAAATGGCTGAAAGGGAAGCAAATCTGATTATTAAACGTCATAATGAATCTAATGGCACCCTATTGTATACCGAAATATCTGACCATATTAGCCGTGAAATCAATGCGCACTATAATCGTATTTTTGCCTATTTACAGGCTAATCCTGAATTATTAGCGAAAGAAAACTATCAGCACGCACTTTTATTGCACCTCCCTGACTTAATCAGGACTACAGAAGGTTTTAGAAACAGAGTTAAAAACTTACCTGAAAAAATAAAATACGCTATTCTCGCCAGTAAGCTATCATCATCCATGGTTTATGAGGGTGATAATAATAGTCTTTATGGTGGAATGATTGAAGCACAGATCGCATCAATCATCAGGTGAGCCTAAGCTTTTCTGAGCCTGTTAAAACAAAAAACATATATAGGTCTATTGGTGATTGTAGCCATTAAATTTATGGGTAAAAAATATTGCTAGAATATCCTATGAAGCCAAATGCTTGCTTCCTTCTTTCTTGTATCTACTGGAGAGGAAAGTTGTTTAACTTATATGGAGTAATAGTTATTGCTTATCGGTGTAGAGGATTTTATACCCTGTACTTGAGGGAGTAATGGTAGTAGTCTTGAGTAGCTAGAGAGGTAAATGACTATAAAAATAGAGTGTGTTCATCACTATTATTTAATAGCAGCTGTTTGCGCAGCTTACCAATTTTAACAAACCGCTACCCCCTTTATGGGTCGTAAATTACGAGGAAATAAGGATGATTAAACCAATAGGTTCTGATGAGCTACAACCACGCTTTGTCTATGATGCTGCTGAACACGAAAAGCTTACTAAAGAAGCTGAAACGCTACCTTCAGTTGTTATCAGTTCGCAAGCTGCTGCTAACGCAGTCATGTTAGGCGGTGGTTACTTTAACCCATTAAAAGGCTACATGAGTGTAGCTGACGCCATGGGCGCTGCCGAAAAAATGATTTTAACCGATGGTTCATTTTTCCCTGTTCCAGTTTTGTGTTTACTTGAAAATACCGATGCAATTGGCGATGCAAAACGAATCGCATTACGTGACCCCAATGTTGATGGCAACCCTGTTATTGCCGTAATGGATGTGGATGCGATTGAAGACGTTAGCGATGCACAAATGAAAATCATGACAGAAAAAGTTTACCGTACTGATGACATGGAGCACCCTGGCGTTGAGGCTTTTAATACGCAAGGACAAGTTGCTGTTTCTGGCCCTATTCAAGTCCTAAACTTCAGTTACTTCCAGACAGAATTTCCTGATACGTTTCGTACCGCAGTCGAAATTCGTAATGAAATAGCTGAACACGGTTGGAACAAAATTGTTGCCTTCCAAACACGTAATCCTATGCATTTAGCACACGAAGAATTGTGCCATATGGCAATGGATCGTCTAGGCTGTGATGGCTTGGTCATCCACATGTTACTAGGCAAACTTAAAGAAGGTGATATTCCTGCACCGGTTCGTGATGCTGCAATTCGTAAAATGGTGGAAGTTTACTTCCCACCAAATAGTGCGATGGTTACAGGATACGGCTACGATATGTTATACGCAGGGCCACGAGAAGGCGTATTGCACGCGTACTTTCGTCAAAACATGGGGGCGACGCACTTTATTATTGGTCGTGATCATGCGGGTGTTGGTGATTACTACGGTGATTTTGATGCACAGACTATCTTTGATGACGAAGTGCCAGAAGGAGCAATGGAAATCGAAATATTCATGGCGGATCACACTGCTTGGTCTAAGAAATTAAACAAAGTAGTGATGATGCGTGAAGTAGATGATCATACAAAAGACGACTTCGTGCTTTTATCAGGGACTAAAGTGCGTGAAATGCTAGGCAATGGTGAAGCGCCACCAAAAGAGTTCTCACGTCCTGAAGTCGCTAAGATTTTGATTGATTATTACCAAAGTCTATAAGCGTTAATTTCAGCTCAAGTACTGAGCCTAATACAAAAAATCCAAGGGTCGAAAAGATGCTTGGATTTTTTTTGCGTCACGTGTAGTTTATTAACATCCATTATGAGGGCAGATTGCCACTAATGATTCATTGTTAATTAGCTACGCTATATAATAGTAGCTTGTCATGAATGATAGATGTCAAAGCTTAAAGCGTGAGAATGGATGAGATTTGTATATAAACCAAAAATAATGCCTGTGACGCAAAAGCAATGTTACAAAATCCTTATTTATCAATAAGAAAAATAAATTAAATTAAACAACTTAATGAGTAGGAACATGAATAAATATAATTATGAAGTTGTTTATAAGTTTTCAAAGTTTTTTAATACGCTATGGCGTATTGCAATTATTTTTCCAATTTTACTAGGGGGTCTATATTATTTTTTAAATTATAAAATGAATAGTCCTTTTCCGCTTTGGATAGTTCTTCTTGCATCAGTTTCTATTTTATTAATTGTATTTGTAATTAGATTTGTAGGACATAAAAAGATAAAGGCGAAGGATATTTATCATTTTTATATCACTGATACTGAGGTTGTTAGTAAACATCCTTTAGGCTCTGAACATTGCCTTTCTTATGAAATCAATATATCTGATATTGCTAAACTGAGTTCTTATGCGTCCAGTTCACCAAGTTACGGAGTTTTTAGAATTAAGACTAGAAATGATAATATATATGAGGTGCCAGGTAATTATGTTAATGCCAGCAAGGCATTAAAAACAATTCAATCAATTCGTCCAGATTTAAGTGTTAGTCGCCAACATTTACAAAAGAATAATAGGTAATAGTCGCTTAAGGAATGACTGATCAAGCCACTAATTTTAAGAATATTAGTTTTCAGATTAATTTTTAAAAAATCACACATAATG
>JALSJU010000072.1 GCA_026989145.1 Thiotrichaceae bacterium | reverse complement strand
GGTGTGGGAAAGCCACTGGGCTTCAGTGACTTATTATTTAGAGAAGTAGCTTGAAAAAATTAACCGTGTGCAGTCGGGCTAAGTACACCGGTGTATAAAAGATACAATAAAACTGCACCAAAAATAATACGGTAAATACCAAAGCCTACGAAAGTGAATTTTTGTAAAAATTTTAAAAATAACTTCATGGTGAAGAATGCCACAATAAATGACACCACAAAACCAATGGCCAAGGTGAGTAAATTCGAATCACTAAATTCTTTATAATTCTTCAGAATTTCATAACCACTAGTTGCGCCCATAACAGGTAGCGCGAGCAAGAATGAAAATTCGGCACTGGCTTTGCGGCTCATGCCGGTTAGTAATGCGCCGACGATGGTAGAGCCAGCACGGCTAGTACCAGGAATAAGGGCGAACACTTGGGCTATGCCTACCCAGATAGCTTGTTTGTAGGATATGTCTTCCACCTCAACGGTTTTATAAACAGCATCTCTTTGGAAGTATTCAATAATTAAAAATACAATACCACCGACGATAAACATCACAGCCACTACCTGTATTGAAAATAACGCCTTAATGTGATCTTTAAAAATAAAACCGATGATGGCCAACGGTAAAAAGGCAATTAACACCTTTACCCATAACTCAAAGTGCTTAGGGTGGAACTTATCTTTGTAGTTGGCGATGACAGCGAGTATCGCAGATAGCTGGATAATGACCTCAAAAGCGACATTTTCTTTAGTTTGAGGCAAGCCCATCAGCTCACTGCCAACGATTAAATGCCCAGTGGATGAGATGGGTAAGAACTCGGTAATACCTTCGATAATGCCAAGAATGACTGCGTGAATAATATCCATAGTATTTTGTGTCGTTGAAAAAATGTGCCAAATTGTAGCTGAGTTTTGGGTAAAAGTATTTCATCTTTTTCCTGAGGTCTGTCTTTAATAGGCATTTTCTCTTTAAGCCAGTAAACTACTCACATTATTTGAAAAGGTTTTACCAGTGAATAAAAAACAACAAAGCCGCTACGCGCGCCAAATACGCTTAAATAAAATTGGTGAAGCAGGGCAGCAGAAATTATTGGATGCTACGGTTTTAATCATAGGTATGGGCGGTTTAGGCTCGCCCGCAACCATGTACCTTGCAGCAGCGGGAGTGGGTCGAATTATTATTAGCGACTTTGATCGGGTTGAAGATTCAAATTTACAACGCCAAATCATTCACAGTACAAAAGATATAGGTGAGTTAAAGGCACTCTCAGCAAAAAGAAGGCTGGCTGAAATAAACCCCGATTGTGAGGTGACGGCAATCGATTGGCAGCTTGACGAAAGTGAGCTAGAAACTTATGCAACTCAAGCAGACTTGGTCTTAGACTGCAGCGACAACTTCCCAACACGATTTATGATCAATCGAGTGTGCGTTAAAACTGGCACGTCGTTAGTGTCTGGCGCAGCCATTCGCATGGAAGGGCAGATCGCCAGTTATATTCCAAATTCGGGTGGGCCGTGTTATCAATGCTTGTACAAGCAGGCGTTTGAAAATACTGAAACCTGTGAAATGGAAGGCGTGTTATCACCCATTGTAGGTGTTATCGGTACGATGCAAGCCTTACAAGCAATACTTATTTTGATTGGTGAACCTGATAAAGTAAACGGCAAGCTAATGCTATTTGATGGTTTTGCGATGGAGTGGCAAACGGTGAGAGTACCTAAGAATGGTAATTGTACTGTTTGCTCACAGCGGTGACAGCGGTGAAAAGTAGAGTTTTCTAGCACTTTGATTAAAATGCTCAAAATATCGTCATATTTTAACTAGAAAAAGGCAAAACTAAGCCAAAGGTTGTATATAAATTAGCTTAATCTAGTGATAATTTATAAATACTGAAAACAAAAGGGTATTTGTTATGGCGGATTCAAGATCAATTACAAGCAGTAAAGCGAGTACAATAAATTCACACCTTGAGAAAGCCTCATCGTTTAAAAAGCCATCCCAAAAAGCAGTCGATTATTTTAATGCGCAAAGTGCCTTAAAGAAAAACCACTCGACAAGTTTAGCAAGGGATGCCATTGCAAATAAACTAAGTGGGAAAAAACAAGAAGCAAAGCAAGTTGATAAATCAAAATACAACGATGTATTAAGAGACTATAATACTCAAGCCGCTCAAAATAACTGTAAAGGTCAGTGTCATGGCTATGAGGCTGGCTTTGAAGAAGAAACCGAGTTTAATACAAGAATGCAGAAAATGCATAAACTTGGCTATGCGCCTAAAGGACATGCACTAACCTATCGCGAAACTAACTGGTGGTGGAAGTTTGGTAATGGAGATGATCTTTGGGTAGATGGAAATATGATTAAACCAATGGAGCTTTCAAATCGGACAATTGCTTCTCCTTTCCCTCGATTAGATGATCTCAAGGTTCTTGGTAGCTTAAGCAGAGGAAGGGATAACCCAGAACGAGTACATGATGATTCTTATGATTTTGACCATCAGAATGTAGCATGGGACGATTTTTTAGGGCACACAAGAAACTTTTTGAATAAACAAGCAATAAAAGAACATGGATCTGGAACTCCTTTTAAAATTAAATTTGACTATGGTGATAGAGGAAAGGTCCAATAATGAGATTATTCTTTTTTGTGCTTTTGATTCTTACAGCTGGTTGTGAAAATCAAAAAAAAGAAATTACTCCTGAAATGGAAAAAAATGCCCGTAAAAATGCAGATCTCTGGTTACAGAGGGATGGTTTATCCCTTGGGAAGCTATTATCTTCTACTGAACATTTTTCGATACCTGAGCCAGATTTTACTTTTTTTTATCTGGAGGGTGGTCGTTGTATTGAGGTTGTTGTGCAATGCTATGCTGGTACGAAGTGTTCTGAAGTATCAAGTTACCCTCATCATGAGCATGGTGAAAAGTGTCCTATACCTATAGTTAATAACAAATAGAATAGGCATAAACTTGGCTATGTACTAAGTTATCACGAATTAATGGGTAGATGGAAATATGATTAAACCAATGGAACTTTCAAATCGGACAATTGCTTCTCCTTTCCCTCGATTAGATGATCTCAAGGTTCTTGGTAGTTTAAGCAGAGGAAGGGATAACCCAGAACGAGTACATGATGATTATTATGATTTTGATCATCAAAATGTATCTTGGAACGATGTTTTAGGTCAGCAAGAAATCACTTAACAGGTATAGCAATTACAGATCATGGAGCAGGGACTCCTTTTTGGATCAACTTTGATTATGGTGATAGAGGGAAGGTCCAATAATGAGAATATTCTTGGTGCTTTTGATCCTTATGGCTGGTTGTGAAAATCAAAAAAAAGTACTTACCTCTGAAATGAAAAAAAATGCAAGAAATAATGTTGAGAAAATAATAAAACGTCAAGGCTTGCCTTCTGCTGAGTTAATATCATCTCCTGAGCATTTTTCTACCCCTAAGCCAGACTTTACTTATTTTTATGTGGAAGGCGGTCGTTGTATTGAGTATGCAGTGCAATGTTACGCAGGTACAAAATGCTCTGAAATATCTAAATACCCTTATCATGAGCATGGCGAAAAGTGCCCTATACCTATAGTTAATAACAAATAGATTAGGCATAAACTTGGCTGTGTACTAAGCTACCACGAATTAATAGGTGGTAGATGTTTGGAAATGGAGATGATCTTTGGATGGATCGGAATAAGCCTTCCAACGCAGAGCTTGGATCAAAGGACAATTAATAGGTGCCTAATGGCGGAAGTGCCGCATCTTTGTCATCACCATCGCCATCCCTGCCTCATCAGCCGCAGCAATCACCTCTTCATCGCGCATTGAGCCACCGGGTTGAATTACCGCTGCAATGCCTGCCTCAGCCGCCGCATCAATGCCATCACGGAAAGGGAAGAAGGCATCGGATGCCATTACAGAACCTGTGACTTCTAGCTTGGCGTGTTCTGCTTTAATGCCAGCAATTCGTGCTGAGTTAATACGGCTCATTTGACCTGCGCCGACGCCAATCGTCATGCTGTCTTTGGCGTATACAATGGCATTTGATTTAACGAATTTTGCTACTCGCCATGCAAACAGTAGGTCACGCATTTCTTCATCGCTGGGGTTGCGTTGGGTGACTATTTCTAAGGTTTCGTAGAGCTCTAAATCAGCATCTTGCACTAACAACCCACCATTGACCCGCTTAAAGTCTAGGCGTGGCTGTTGTTTACCTAAAGTACCGCATTGTAATAAGCGCACGTTTTTCTTCGTGCTAACTGCTTTAATAGCACCTTCGGTGACACTGGGTGCAATAATCACTTCCACAAATTGTTTTTCGACAATGGCTTCTGCAGTTGCTGTGTTTAGCTCTTGATTGAAGGCGATAATGCCACCGAAGGCTGATTCAGGATCAGTGCTAAAGGCGCGTTGGTAGGCATCTAAACTATCATCGCCAATGGCGACCCCACAGGGGTTTGCGTGTTTTACAATGACACAGGCAGGCTCGCTGCATTTAAATTGTCTAACACATTCAAGTGCGGCATCGGTGTCTGAAATATTATTGTAAGAGAGTTCTTTGCCTTGTAATTGGGTGGCGGTGGCAATACAGGCTTCGCCGTTTTTGTTAAGGTTTTCTTCCACATAAAAAGCTCCTTTCTGATGGGAGTTTTCGCCATAGCGAGTGGTTTGTGCCAGTTTAAATTGCGTATTAAAGGTGCTTGGAAAGATGTTTTCATCTTTTTCAGGCAGGCTACCTTTTTCAACAATTGCACCTAAGTAGTTTGCAATCATGCCATCGTATTGAGCGGTGTGTTCAAAGGCGCGAGTAGCGAGTTTAAAGCGTAAATCTTTTGATATATCGCCGTTGTTATTATTTAGCTCATCTTCGACTAGCAGGTAGTCAGATGGGTTTACAACAATCGTTACATGCGCGTGATTTTTTGCTGCTGCGCGTACCATCGTAGGTCCGCCGATGTCGATGTTTTCGATGGCATCTTCAAGCGAGCAGCCATCTTTAGCGATGGTTTCTGCAAAGGGGTAGAGATTGACAATAATTAGATCAATGCCCGGAATATCATGCTGCTGCATTACCGCATCATCGGTTCCACGTCGCGCTAAAATACCACCGTGAATTTTGGGGTGGAGCGTTTTAACGCGGCCATCCATCATCTCCGGAAAGCCGGTGTAATCAGATACTTCAATAACGGGAATATCGTTATCGCTGAGTAATTTGGCAGTGCCGCCAGTTGATAGTAACTCGATGCCATGAGCATGTAATGTTTGAGCAAAGTCGAGTAAACCAGTTTTATCAGAGACGCTTAATAAAGCACGTTGAACGGGCATGGGGGAGTCCTTCGTAAGTTATGTTGGGTAATAAAAACGTAGTATCGCACACCAAACTTGATAGAGGAATACTGAGTTTCATTTCACTTTGGGGATTAGGGGTTAATAAAATCCTGCCATAGATATGAAGGTAATGATGACGAAAAACAACCCTAAAAATCCCCAGCGTGCTTCTTCATGCGGGTAGGCGATTAGTGCGATGCTAGCGGCAGCCATCGCATAGATAAATAGCATGCCTGACATTGCTTTTTGTAAATAGTGCTGCGACTGACTATTAAAAATCCCATCATGAGCTTGGTTGAATGCGCTAAACCAGTCTACTCTCTGGGTGAAAATTAGAAAATAGATCACGCATAAGATGAGGGTGGTAATGACTCTTAGGAGTTTCATGATTTAACGCTAGACTCTGTGTTTTAGACAAAGCATGATTATACGCATCAATTTCATTTTTAATAGAGGTGGCTATGACAGCGAGTGAAGCAGACCAAAACGACCCACAAAAAATACCGTTCTCTGTCTATTTATTAGCACTTTGCCAAGCGTTAATGATGAGTAGCACCAGCCTGATGATTACCGCATCCTCACTGGTTTGTTTAACACTTACCGATGATAAGTCGTTGGTTACTTTACCGTTATCCTTGCAGTTTTTAGGCCTGATGTTAACCAGTATGCCAGCCTCGATTTTAATGGGCCGATTAGGGCGTAAGCAGGGCTTTTTGATCGGTACTTTGTTTGGTTTGGTAGGTGCGTTATTGATGGTCTATGCGGTTTTTAATCATCAATTTTGGTTGTTTGCAGTAGGCTCATTTTTGATCGGAATTTTTAATGGCTTTGGTATTTATTATCGCTTTGCGGCCGTTGATATGGTGAGTGAGCAGAATCGACCGAAAGCCATTTCATATGTAATGGCGGGGGGTGTGATTGCTGCATTTGTTGGGCCAAATCTAGCTAACTTTGGTCAGAGTATGTTCCCCAGTGAACCCTTTGCCGGTGGCTTTATTTATGCGGTGATTATTTATTTGCTGATTTTTGTGGTGATTAGTTTTATAAAGTTTCCTAAAGTGATTTCATCTCAAGGTAAGCAGGCTGAGCCTCGCCCGTTGAGAAAAGTGGCTAGCCAGCCGATGTTTATCGTCGCGGTAATTTGCGGCATGTTGGGCTATGCCATTATGTCGTATTTAATGACTGCTACACCGCTAGCGATGAAGCACCATGCACATGATTTCTCTGATACCGCGTTTGTGATTCAATGGCATGTTCTGGCGATGTTTGCGCCGTCATTTTTCACGGGGAATATTATTCAACGCTTTGGCGTGCTCAACGTGATCTTAACTGGTGCCATGCTAGCGGTTGTTTGTGTAGTGATTAATCTAAATGGACAAACTGTTTGGCACTTTTGGGCAGCTTTGGTTGCCTTAGGCATTAGCTGGAACTTCTTATTCATAGGCGCAACCGCGCTACTGACGCAAACCTATCGGGAGGAGGAGAAATCCAAAGCCCAAGGCTTTAATGATTTCGCGGTGTTTACCTTAGTCACTATCGCATCATTATCAGCTGGCGTACTACAGCATAAACTCGGTTGGCAAACGGTAAACTATGCGGCTTTACCATTTGTGGCAGTCATTATTATGAGCGTGTTTTGGTTGAAGATGAAGCCGCTTGAATTGAGGTTATATTAGAGTTAGACATTAGTTATAACATCAAAATCGTTAATAATTGGTTACTTTCTGCTCAGTTTTTCTTATACTCAGATAACTGTAAATAAGGGGGCAGTATGAAAAACTTAAAAAGAAGCTTAAAGGCTATTGTTATTGGGGTGTTTTTTATTGTCGTATCGTTGCTTGTTTTTCAAGTGCTATATATAGTTTTAGCTCCTTTCTATAACGATTATGGGCGTTCATACCCTTATTTAATTGAAATTTCAGCTTACCTAAAAGGGCTAATTATGTTGCCTACCTTATTGCTTATTATGTTTTTCGGCGGTTATCTTACGGCGGTAATAAATCATAGAAAAATAATGTTAGATACGTTGATTGTTGGTTTGTTAGTTATTGGAATGCTGTGGTGGCTAGGTTTGGGAGAATCAAAAATAGCTAACTATGGACTTGTCATAAATGCCTTTATGCTGTTATCAGCTGTCTCGGGTGGTTATCTAAGAAAGAAAAAAATTCGCTCTTTTGATGATTATGAAGGTGATGATAAGATTGTGACGCATAGTTCTTAGTTATCGGTAAGCCGTGTGAGGCATATTTTAAGTGTTTCGATTATCTGCCGAGTAATGCTGTTGTAATTTCGGTAAAGGTGTTATTTAAAATCATGTAACGCTCTGTAATAAATACATGGAGCGACCTTTGTCTTAGCTGTTAGTTTCTCTTTTTTGAGCGAAGCTGTTGTAACCACTTTCTAGGAAGTGAGTGTTTAATAAAAAATCTTAAAGGCAATTCTCTCTGTTTTTACGCAAGTGATTCTTTCACTGCAGTTATAGTCTTTAGCAGAAAACTTACGGCCATCATGACGAGTTGAGAAATGAAGTTATACTAATTAGTATTTTTAGCTACAAGTTTATCAGCTAAAAATACCAAGATGCTTTCTTTGCTAATGGTGCTTGCCTCTTGATCAGTTCTTCCTTTGTATTCAAACTCGCCTTCTTTTAAGCCACGATCAGAGATAACAATGCGATGTGGGATGCCAATTAATTCATGGTCAGCAAACATCGCGCCGGCGCGCATTTTTCTGTCATCCAGTAAAACATCATAACCCGCTTCAATTAAGTCTTTATAGAGTGAATCAGATGCCGCTTTAACATCATCGGACTTTTGGTAATTAATGGGCACGATACTGAGTTGAAAAGGCGCTAACGCCTCTGGCCAAATAATACCGTTTTCATCATGGTTTTGCTCGATGCTGGCAGCAACCACACGGGTTACACCGATGCCGTAACACCCCATCGTCATAATTTCGGGTTTGCCATTTTCACCCAGCACCGATGCATTCATCGCTTCTGAATATTTTTTGCCTAGCTGGAAGATATGGCCGACTTCGATGCCACGTAAAATACTTAAGGTGCCCTTACCATCAGGGCTAGGGTCGCCTTCAACCACATTGCGCACGTCTACAAACTCTGCTTCGGGTAAATCACGCGTCCAGTTTACGCCTGTGTAGTGCTTTTCATTTTGGTTAGCACCGCAAACAAAGTCTGCCATATTTTGGGTGGCACGATCGGCATAGATTTTTATGCTTAAACCGACGGGGCCGATTGAGCCGGCATTGGCATTGGTGTGTTTTAATAAATCTTCATCCGATGCATAAACCAGCGGTGATGCGATGCCTGGCAACTTTTCAGCTTTGAGCTCGTTGAGCTGATCATTGCCGCGCATAAGAATTGCTACGACCGTTTTTTCGCCGTTGTCATTTTTCTCGCCTTCGACAATTAAAGTTTTAATCGACTGATTTGAATCAAGCTTTAAAAATTCAGATAACTCATCAATGGTGTGTTGATTGGGGGTATCAATGGTTTGAATTTCTTGTGATGGTGCTGGTCGCTCGCCAGCAGGTGCTACTGCCTCCGCTAGTTCAACATTAGCGGCGTAGTCACTTTCATTGGAAAAGGCAATCGCATCTTCGCCAGAATCTGCCAGTACATGAAACTCATGTGAGGCACTACCGCCGATAGAACCCGTGTCTGCCAGAACAGGACGATACTTCATGCCTAAACGATCAAAAATCCGGCAATAAGCTTGGAACATTACATCGTAGGTTTGCTGTAATGAGTCTTCTGAGGCATGAAACGAATAGGCATCTTTCATGATAAATTCACGTGAGCGCATTACGCCAAAACGAGGGCGAACTTCATCACGAAATTTGGTTTGGATTTGGTAGTAAGTGACCGGTAAATCTTTATACGATTTGAGCTCTTTGCGTGCATAATCGGTGATGATTTCTTCGTGCGTAGGGCCGTAGCAGAACTCGGTGCCTTTGCGATCTTTCATGCGTAATAGCTCTGGGCCGTATTGCTCCCAGCGGCCAGATTCTTGCCATAATTCGCTCGGCTGAATCGTCGGCATTAATAGCTCAACACCACCTGCACGGTTGATTTCTTCGCGTACTACTGCCTCAACTTTGCGCAATACTTTTAAACCAAATGGCGCCCAAGTATATAGCCCCGAAGCTAAACGGCGAATCATGCCAGATTTTAGCATTAGCTGATGGCTAATGATTTCAGCGTCAGCAGGGGTTTCACGTAAGGTTGATATGGGGAACTGAGATACTTTCATAATTGACTAATTCGGTATTTTTAAAAATGAAGATTTTAACCGAGTTCCTTAGTTGATGCTATTTAAAGCGATGCTAATAACACGTTGCGAATTTCAGTTTGCTTACTTTTATCTACAATAGCTTCACCAGCTTTGGTGGTGATTTGAAAAGTATCTTCCGCGATTTCACCTAAGGTGGTAATTTTGGCATGATGAACTTCTAAATTTTGTTGCTTAAATACCGTGGCAATATGTGTGAGAAGCCCTGTTTTATCGGCAGTTCTTATGCGTATTGCGGTATGCTGAGTATTAGTGTCTTGTTCAAAATTTACCTTGGTTTCGATATTAAAATGTTTGTGCTGACGAGAAATGGCTGTTTTTCTCACGCTTGGCGTAAATGCGTCTTGTTGCAAATTTGCTAAGACATTTTGCATGAGTTTTTCTTTGTCATGTTGATTAGCAATTGGTTTGCCATCGGGAGTTAATAAATAAAAGGTATTTAAAGCATAATCATCTTGGCTGGATGAGATATTCGCCGCCAAAATATTAAGGTTTTGTTGTTCAATGGCTGAGGTTATTTTTACAAATAGGGCATCTTGATCTTTAGTGTAAATAAAGAGGTGCGAGCTATCGGCATTTTCAGGAGTGATGACTTTTATAATTGCATTTTTGTCATTGTTTTCCTTGGTATTATGAGAATGATTTTGAATATAATTAAAGTGCTCAAGGAGCTCCTCTGCGGGGTACAGCTCAATATAATCATCATCAAAGCGTGATAAAAAAGCACTGTATGCTTTCATATCTACATCCTGTGAAAGTAAAAAATCCTTCTTTTGTTTAATTAATAAACTTTTACTATCAGCATGTTGATTATCTAAATAGCGCCGTACATTGCGGTATAAGCTTTTTAATAGTGAGTGCTTCCAGTTATTTAAAAGATTTGGGTTGGTGCCACGAATATCCGATATGGTTAGTAAATAAAGATAATCCATACGTGTTTGGGTTTGTGCTAAATCAGCGATTTCTTTAATGACTTCAGGGTCGCTAATATCTTTGCGTTGTGCCGTGCTGCTCAAAACTAAATGTTGTTCAACCAGCCAGCTAACAGTCTCTGCAGTGGCTTGATCAAGGTCGTGCGCGAGACAAAACTCCAGCGCATCAACTGCTCCTTTTTCAGAATGACTGCCGCCGCGACCTTTGGCGATATCATGAAATAAGCCGCCTAAATATAAAATCATCGGGTTTTCTAAAGTGTGAAAAATTTCGCTACAAAAGGGCAGTTCTTCAGCACCAATATCGGTACTCAAACGGCGCATATTTCGTACTACATTGAGGGTGTGTTCATCCACCGTATAAGCATGAAAAAGATCGTATTGCATCCGGCCGACAATATTTTCAAAGGCAGGAATATAAGCCGCTAGAACGCCGTAGCGGTTCATTCGCCGAAGCGCAAAATTGATGCCTTGAGTGTGCGAGATGATGTTAATAAAAATTTGTTTATTGTGTGGATTATTACGAAAATCATCATCAATCAGGTGTAAGTGGCGTCGAATTTCACGAATTGTGTTGGGCGTCATGCCCTTTAAGTCGGGGTGTGTTTGGATGATGTAAAAAGCTTCCAATAAGACATGCGGGTTTTGTTCAATAAAGTTTGCTTGCTTCAAGCCTAAATAACCATCTTGATTACAATAATATTGGTTAAGTGTTACTGGCTGGGCTTGGCTGTTTTGTAAAATGTGTTCACGCAAGAGCCCCAACAACACTTCGTTTAAACGTTCTAAACGATAAATATGTCGATAGTAACGTTGCATAAAAGTTTCGATGGATTGGTTGTTAGCGTCATCGGTGTAACCAAAGGCGTGGGCTAAATGACGCTGGTGATCAAATAATAAGCGATCCTCCTTACGCCCCGTAAGCTGATGTAGCACAAAGCGAACCTGCCATAAAAAATCGCGTGATTCGATTAAATCGTGATATTCCTCTGGGTTGAGTAAATCAATGTTCGGTAACTCACTCGGCAGTTCGCTAAGAGCGCGTAATGAGTAAGTACCATATTCACGTTGCGTAATCCAGCCAATCATTTGTAAATCACGCAGACCACCTGGGCCTTCTTTTAAATTAGGTTCCACGCGGTAGGCGGTGTCACCAAAGCGTTTATAGCGTTTTTTTTGCTCCGCTATTTTGGCATGAAAAAACTCTGCACTGCTCCAAATTTTATCGGGTGTAATGGCTTGCTTGAGCGATTCAAACAAGGCTTCATTACCACATAAAAAACGTGATTCAATCAAGTTGGTAATTATAGTTTGATCATTGCTAGCCTCATCCACACATTCGTCAAGTGTTCTAACGCTGTGGCCAATCTCCAAGCCTAAATCCCACAGCACGGTTACAAAGTCAGAAAGTTGTTGTTGCGCTTCTGTATCAGGTTCATCGTCGAGTAATATTAATAAATCTACATCAGAAGCAGGGTGCATTTGCTCACGCCCGTAACCACCCACGGCGACTAAGCTAATATTGTGTGACACGTCTAAATCAGCTTTTAGCCACATTTCTTGAAGTAACGTGTCAATCGTCTGACTACGAGATTTTAATAGACTAAGAATATCAGTGCCTTGCTCAAACTGTTGTTGTAAGTCTTGGCGGTTTTGTTGCAGTATTTGTTTTAGGTTCATTAAGGAAATCCTGATTAAGTCCAATTATTTTTAGCTTGCCAAATCCGCCGATATTTTCCACGAAGATCGGCGCAATAGAATAACTATTACGTCTCACTTCATGAAAAATAGCGACAGGTTTTTCTGCGCTAAATTCTAATCGACTTAATCAGGAATTCCTTAAGGAAAGCCTGATTAAGTCCCATAAAATTCTGTAAGTCTCTAGGGCAGTATATCCTAGGCGTATTTTGAAATGAATGCTTATTGCCTTCATGAGAAATACAACAACGGAGATGCTGCCCTAGAGCCTTACCCTTTGGCGTTGCCAGAATTTATGGGACTTGATCAGGAATTCCTTAATCATTCTGGCGTAAATCCTTCGTAACAGAAATAGCTATTTACATCGAGGGTTTTTGGGCTATGCTTGCGGTGAACTACTAATTAATTGAAGGAGTTACTATGAATTTTACCCGTCGTTCTTTACTTTCCTTAATGGTTTCAGCATCTATTGTTTTGCCATTAACGCTGAGTAGTACCGTACAAGCTGCTGATAAATATGTAGCAATTACTCAAATTGTAGAGCATCCCGCGTTGGATGCCTGCCGTAAAGGAGTTAAAGATGAGCTTGCGGCTGCGGGATTTGAAGCGGGTAAAAATTTAAAGTGGTCGTTTGAAAGTGCCCAAGGCGCACCAGCAACAGCAGCGCAAATAGCAAAGAAGTTTGCCGGTGAAAACCCCGATGTTGTGGTCGGTATTGCTACACCTTCTGCGCAAGCATTAGCATCATCTGCTCGTGGCATTCAGCAAGTTTTTTCTGCTGTTACAGATCCTGTTGGCGCGAAATTAGTCAAGTCGATGGATAAGGCAAACGGTGGGAATATTACCGGTGTTTCTGACTTGTCACCTGTAGATAGCCACATGGCTTTGGTTAAAAAAATTGTGCCAAAGGCAAAAAAAATAGGTGTTATTTTTAATCCAGGGGAGGCGAACTCAGTCACCCTAGTAGGCTTAGTTAAGAAGTTTGCACCGAATCACGGCATGCAAGTTATTGAAGCAGGCTCACCAAAATCGTCAGATGTGTTAGCCGCTGCACGCTCACTTGTTGGCAAGGTGGATGTGATTTATGTGCCAACAGACAATACCGTAATCTCTGCGTTTGAGGCGGTTATTAAGGTGGCTACTGAATCAAAAATCCCTGTGATTTCGGCAGATACCGACTCAGTAAAACGTGGTGCGATTGCTGCTGAAGGTTTTAATTATTATGACCTCGGTCGCCAAACAGGAAAAATGGTGGTGGCTATTTTAAAGGGTAAAAAAGCGGGTGATATTCAGCCACAGGGTGTTTCTAAAACCGAGTTATATGTTAACCCCGGGTCGGCAAAGTTGATGGGTGTTACTCTGTCGGATGAAATGATTAAATCTGCTAAAGAAATCGTGCAAACGATGACCAAGGCTGAACGTGAAGCCGAAGAAGCTAAAAAAGCGGCTGAGAAAAAGTAGTTATTTTGCCACGGAAAACGCGCGGAAAAATTATTGTGAAGTTTACCAGTAGCAAAGCTTTGTTGTTTTTCTTCTGTGTCCTTCTGCGCGTTCCGTGGATAAAGTCCTAACAGGTTTAGATTTATGTCAACAATTGCAGCGCTTGGCGCATTGGAAAGCGGCTTAGTCTTTGCACTGGTCGCTTTTGGTGTTTTTATGACATTCAGGATTTTAGAGTTTCCTGATTTAACTGTTGATGGCAGCTTTCCTTTGGGAGCAGCTGTTAGTGCTATTATGATTGTATCGGGTGTTAACCCTTGGCTGGCAACGCTCGCTGCTTTTGTTGCGGGGATGATGGCTGGAGTGGTGACGGCGTGGATGAATACCAAACTCGGTATTCTTAATTTGTTGGCATCCATCTTAACCATGATCGCACTGTATTCCATTAACCTGCGTATTATGGGTAAACCCAATGTCGCATTGTTGGGCGAAATAACCGTGCTGAGTCCAACTGAATCATGGGGAATGCCTTATTACTACGCCACACCGCTGGCTTTTTCTATCGTCGTTTTAGTGGTGTTTTTCTTTTTGTTAAAATTCTTAAATTCACAAGCAGGTTTAGCGATGCGTGCCACCGGTGCGAATCCACGAATGGCTCGTTCACAAGGCATTAATACGGATCGTATGGTGATTTTGGGTGTCGCAGTTTCAAATGGATTGGTGGGTTTATCAGGGAGTTTGTTTGCGCAATCCCAAGGCAGTGCTGATATTACGATGGGGGTTGGTGTCATTGTAATTGGCTTGGCATCAGTTATAGGTGGTGAGGCAATTATTGCGCCCAAAACGATGTTGTTGGCGTTAGTCGCCTGTATTGTTGGTTCGATAATGTATCGCTTTGCAATTGCATTTGCTTTAAATGCAGATTTTATCGGTTTAAAAGCACAGGACTTAAATCTTGTGACTGCGGTGCTGGTCGCCTTTGCAATTGTTGCTCCTAAGTTAAAAGCCAACGTCAGTGCATGGTTGGCACGTGGTAAAAACGGATGATAGTTTTAGATCAAGTACAGGTCACCTTTGGCGAAGGCACGCCGCTAGAAACTCGTGCTGTTCGCGGTATTAGCCTAAGCATTAATGCTGGAGAGTTTGTTACAGTTATCGGCAGTAACGGTTCGGGAAAATCAACCTTGCTGAATACTTTAAGTGGTGAAGTTCATCCACAAAAAGGAAAAATCTTAGTCGGTGAGCAAGATGTGACACGTTGGTCAAGTGCGCAACGAGCCGAGTTAATTGCCCGTGTTTTCCAAGACCCGTTAGCGGGTTCGTGTGAAAATTTAAGTATTGAAGAGAATATGGCGTTGGCATGGTATCGTGGTAAAAAAACAGGCTTTTCGGCCGCTTTAAATGCCGAAAACAGGGACGTCTTTAAACAACAGTTATCGCGCTTAGGTTTGGGTTTAGAAAATCGCCTAAAAGATAAAATGGGGCTATTATCAGGCGGCCAACGCCAAGCCATCAGCTTGTTAATGTCAGCACTACAGCCTGCAAAAATTCTGCTATTGGATGAGCACACCGCGGCGCTTGACCCCAAAA
>JALSJU010000071.1 GCA_026989145.1 Thiotrichaceae bacterium | reverse complement strand
GCAAACTCGACGTTTTCAGATAAAAACCCATAGCCAGGATGGATGGCATCCACGTTATGCAGCTTGGCGGTTTTAACCAGTTCTTCAATATCCAAATAAGGCATTAAAGGCGCATCGTTAGCACCAATCTGGTAGGCCTCATCGGATTTATAGCGGTGAGGAGAAAAACGATCCTCATGAGTATAAACAGCGACCGTTTGTAACTTTAATTCAGAAGCAGCACGCAATATACGAATCGCAATCTCACCACGATTTGCGACCATAATTTTATTGATTTTTTTGGACATAGTTATGTAAGTGTTTTGGTTAATGACTTACTTTAACTATAGTCTATTTATTGAATAATGACCTACTAATCGGCGCTGTTTTACGGCATTTCCTCTCGATTAAACCTGACTATGATTCACCTAGAAAGCTTATCGTAAGCCTCAACTAAACGTTTATGCATTTCCCATTCACTGCGCAAAGGAAATACATCTTCACCATCTATCAACGACAAAGCATTGTTAATGGTTTGTTCGCCGTAAAGCTTTTGTAAGGCGTAGCCGTATTGGCTCATGCTTTCTAGTTGTAATAGTGCGTGGATACATTGGTAGGTTTTGAGGCGTTGCGGGTTAATTTGTTGGAAGTGTAATAACCACTCAACCCCTTCTTGTACACGCTCACTGTCTTGTGCTTTTAGTGCTAGCAGGGTGATTAACTCACCTATGCGTAAGTCACTGAAAATACTTTCTTTATCCGCAGGAAGCCCGATAAACGCTGCCACGGGTAGTTGATCATCGAGGTTTAATTCCTCGAGTTTTTCGATCAATTCTTCGCACTCATCAGGGGTTTTATTGTCGGCTAAGATTAGTTTTCTAAAAGGTACTCCGGCATTATTATTCTCCCAGATTAAGTCATCAGGAGGGTAAATCTCCGACATGCCGGGGACGAGAATACGGCAGGCATAAACACCGAGCTGTTGATAATCGGCGATGTAAATATCATTGCCTTCTTGGTGAATGGTGTCGCAAAGCCACTGGTATTCTTCTTCGGTGGTTTGTAGGTTCTGCTCGTTTTCTGTCTGCCAATGTACAAACTCGTAGTCCGCATCATTTTTTAAAAACGCCCAACTCATGATTCCGCTGGAATCTATGAAGTGCGTTTCTAAATTTTGCGGGCTGGCAATTTCATCTTGATCAAATCCGGCTTCTGCAAAACCATCTAAAGCATCTAATCCGCGACCTTGTAATAATTCGGTTAAGGCACGTTCAAGCGCTACTTCAAATTTAGGGTGTGCGCCAAAGCTGGCATAAACGCCTTGGTTTTTTGGGTGTAATAAAGTAACGACCATCACCGGGTATTTTCCGCCGAGTGATGCATCTTGCACTAATATTCCGTAACCCGCCTGCTCCAATTCTTTAATGCCTGCTTGAATATTTGGGTAGTGATTTAAAACCTCGCTGGGTACATCGGGAAGACTAATGCCTTCGGCGATTATTTTGAATTTTACAAAGCGCTCGAAGATTTCAGATAATGCTTGTACGCGCGCTTCAAATAAAGTGTTGCCTGCAGACATGCCATTACTTACATACAGATTACCAATAATGTTTATAGGGAAATGGGTGGTTTGTTGGGTGCGTTCACAAGTATATGGTAAGGCGCAAACCCCTCTATTAGCCATGTCACTGGAATTCACATCAATTAATTGATTAAGGGCTAACATGCCTTCTGGATCATAAAAGGTGATTAACTCCTTGTTTAGTAACTCTTCGGGCCATGCATTGCTTTGATCTAAACCAAACCACTTTTCGTTAGCATAGTGAACGACCTTGCTATTCGCGATAGAATCCCCAAGGTAGTAGTCTGCCCAAAAGTAATGGGTGGCAAGACGCTCAAAAAATTCACCTAAGGCACTGGCAAGCGCTGCTTTTTTTGAAGCCCCCTTCCCATTGGTGAAAAGTAGCGGGCAGTCTTTATCACGAATATGTACCGACCAAACATTGGCAATTGGGTTAAGCCATGATTGCTCGACAATCGTAAAACCGAGTTTAAGCAACTTTTGAGTCATCGTTTGAATTGAATCTTCAAGCGCTGCATCTTTGCCCAGTATGTGTGTGGATTCTGTCATAATTGCGTCGCTCAATATTTATAATTAGGAATGACATGAATAGTAGTACAGCTAATGTCGAAAAGAAAAATAAACTGCCTTTTTGGCTGATTATGTTGATGGTGAGCTTGGGTGTTATCGCTGCGAGTTATTTTGGTTTACGGTACTATCAACAGTCCTTAAAGAATGCTCAACCTTCTCACTTTCAACAGTTAGAGCGCGCTGATCTTGAAACATTAAAAGAAAGCATTATCCAGCAAGCCGATACTATTGATACCAATTGGCTACGTACGCTAAACCCAATAGTGAAACATGTGCAAGGGCGCTTATTGTGGAGCAGCACCATGCAGCAAGGTGTTGTGGAGTTTATCAACCTACCTGAACTAAAAAATAATCAGCAATATCGTTTATGGGTTTATGACCTTGAAGCGAATAATAGCAAGCCAATCACTGCGAGAGTGTTTAAGAAAGTTGAATTTATCTCTGGTATTTTTTCACGTTCATTTGAGCCGAAGGTTAAGGTGAAAAATCCTTTAAAGTTTGAACTTGTGTTAGAGGAAGGTGATGTTGAAGGCTTTCAGCCTTTGTTGTTGGCTCAGCCTTAATTTACGATAAAAGCCCATCAACAGCTAATGAATAAACAAGCGGGTGTTTATTAAGCTTAGGTAAATCAATTCTACTGTAGTATCAAGGTAACAAAAAAGAGAAAAAATTTCTTTTTTCTGATACTAAAAATAATTGGATACTATTTATGAATAACAAAATAATACAGTCATTTTTCGCCTCGCTTTTATTACTGGTAACATCATCAGTTATTACTTTTCAAGCAGCAGCGCTCCAACTTAACCCACTTTCAGTTATTGTTAAGCCAAGCGGTGGCGGTTCACGCCAAACCTTTAAGGTCACCAATGAAAGCAATAAACCTATCGCGGTTCAATTTAATGTAACGACACGCCAGCAAGTCAATAATAAAGAAATTCGACGACCTGCTGATGGCGATTTTATGATCTACCCACCACAAACCATTATTCCACCACGTACTACTCAAAAAGTAAGAATTGAATGGCTGGGTAAAAAGCCTGTTCCTAAAGAACTTGCTTATCGTTTAATTGCAAAACAAGTTTATGTTTCGCTAGAAAAACAAAAGCAATCAGGCATTAGTATGTTAATGACATTGGTTGGCGCACTTTATGTTCAACCAAATAATACTAGGAGCAATGTACAGGTTCGTGCAGTCCAACGTCATGGTAATAAATTAGCGGTTACGCTCAGCAACAGTGGTACGCGTCATCAGTTGATGAATTACGCAACGCTTACTTTACGCAATGGCCCAAAAGTCATCAATATTAAAGGCAAAGGCTTAATTGGTATTGAGGGTAATAACGTATTGGCAGGTGCAACCAAACTCTTCTTTATTAACTTACCACATGGTTTTGTAAACGGGCGTTGGACAGGCACAATCAAGTATCCACGTTAATTTGATTGACGACTGACCGTTTATTAAACCGTCATGCAAGCCAAGCTAAAACTTAGCGCCTTTCATAAACTGAAAGGCTTTGGCTTTTTACTGGGGTTATTTTGTCTAACCTCGGTAAGTTTATTAGTACCTGCAAATAGTTTGGCGCAAACAGCACAAGAGGCTGAAATGGCTGCTTTATATGAGCAGGCATTTGGTAAAAAGAAAACAGCGCCTTTTCAAAATCCAGTACAAACTACTATTACAGAGTCCGTAACTCCTAAGCCTCGTTTAGCGAATAAAACGACCAACAAGCTTAATGCAAAACCCATAAAACCCGGTAATATAAATACGGCAGAGGCATCAGTCCCTACCAAAAAATACAGCTCGGATGAGCTGGCTGCGCTTTACTCTCAAGCCTTTAGCAAATCACCCGGACATCAACAAGTTAAACCAACGGCCACAAGCCAAAGCATTGGCACTAATACTACAACGACAAGCAACAGTGCTAATAACGAAACCTCACAGAAAAGTAGCAATAGCTTAGCGGAATTATACGCTCAAGCCTTTGGCGGCCCTGCCCCTACTGCGGCAGTGCCTAGCAATCTCATTGTAGATTTTAGAGTTAATAACGTCGAAGTGGGCGAAATTAAAGTCTTCAGTAGTGCATCGGGCATGATTGATCAAGTTGACACTAAAACTTTGCTCGAATCACTTGAGGAAATCGTCAAAGAGCATGTATACAAAAGAATTGCCAAGAAACTATCAAAGCAAGAAAAAACCCTGTTTCACACTTTAACCGAGATGGGTTTGAATACCGAATACAATGCAATCAATTTGAGTTTAGATTTGCAGCTAGATTCATCATTGCGCAAGCCACAGATACTTTCGCTTATTGGTAAAAAGCGATCATCTGTTCGCAAAGAAAATAAGAAAACTGCTGAGGAGATTAGTGCTTTCCTAAATATGTACTCAACCCTTGGCTATAATATAGGTAGTAGCAAAGCAGATATAAAGGTTAAGTTAGATGGCAGTGTAAATATTAAAGATAAAGTCCTTGAGACGACGGTAGATATTATCAATGATAAAGCAAGCTTAGGCCGAACTACGATTACCTATGATAAACCTGAAAAACTACAACGTTTTATCGTAGGAAACATATCAACCGGCAGTCGTAATTTTCAAGAAAACCTAGAACTTCTTGGCATTAGAGGGAGTAAAGAATTCTTTATGAGCCCCGAGCTACAAATAAGACCAAAAGCAAATCAGGGCTTCATTTTAGAAACCGACTCAACCGTTGAACTGTATATTAATAATCAATTACGCCAGCGGTTTTATTTAGCAAAAGGGGTTTATTCTTTAGAAGATATTGGTTTACATGATGGTGAAAATAATATTCGTGTAAAAATTATCGACGAATTCGGTAAAGTTACCGTTAAAACCAGCGAACAATTTTATGACTCTCATTTGTTAAAGTCAGGCTTGTCACTTTACTCTGCAAGCTTGGGCTATTTAAGCAAGCAACAGGCGGGGTCAAACCCTCATTTAAAAGATGTGCCGATCTTAAGTGGTTATTATGAAAAAGGCATTTCAAAAGATTTAACTGCCAGCTTTGACATGCAACTTAGCCCGAATAGTTACTTATTGGGTGGCGAGGCGATAAGTTCTATTGAGCTAGGCTCACTAAAATACGGCATGGCAGTGAGTGGCGGACAAGACAAGAGAGCAGGTTATGCAGCACGTCTAGAGTTTAAACCCAATATGACGCGTGAGACGATAAAGCTGGATACCCTAAGACGCGATATGATGGGGCTGGATACGCGCATCGGGCAAATCCTCAATAGCGTTACCATTACAGAGGAGTTTCGAAGCCGACACTTTGCCCAATTAAACCAAGTTAATATGTTAAATAAGCCTTTAAAGCGCTTGAAGGCACAACTGCAAACACAGTTTAGTTTTAATCTACACAAAAACTGGCGCGGCTCATTAAACCTAGCAGCGACCAGCTATTATGATGCTAAAAATAGCGTATCTGCCAACTTGAGCGCCCACAAACGTTTCAATAACGGTATCAACCTAAGAATTGGGGCAAAGCTAGATAGCCGTGAAGACTTTGCAGTGAACCTACAAATATCAATGCCATTAGGCAGAAAAAAGCGCTCATCTCGGCGTCATTTAGAATTACTGGCTAATAGTAAGGATAACAGCCTATCTAGCAAAGCCAGCTACAGGTCAGCAGGCCAAGTTGGGCGTGAGAGCCTTTCAGGGTCGGTCGCAACAATACTCAATGACAGCGGCTACAATACAAATTTTGATATTGACTATCGTGACCCAAAATATGAAGCAAGCCTACGGGCATATGATAACCGTAACACTAGCGGCAGTTCACAGTCGCAACGCTTGCAAGTTGGTTTTAACTCAAGCATTGCCTGTGTCGGCAAAGCCTGTGCAAGATCCTACCCCATTAATGACAGCTTCGCTTTAGTCAAAGGGCCATCCAATCAGAAATCCCCTATTGCGGTAAAAAATGGTTACGGGCAGTTTAAATATTCAGACACTAGCGACAGCAATTTACCTGAAGATTACACATCACTAATTCCCACCAAAGGTAATGCGGTTGTTCCATTAGAATCCTATCGTTATCAAAATATAAATATTGATGAGGCGACCTTGCCAGATGGCTACGACTCTGAAAAAACAGAATTTGAAGTATTCCCACGCTATCATCAAGGATTCGCAATAAAAGCTGGCGGCGAACCAGCAACCATTTTAGATGGTGAACTGGTTGATGAAATGAAAAAGCCACTGGGCTTTAAGGGTGGCCAATGGGTGCCACTTTCAGGCAAAGGCAAAACGATTGCTTTTTTCTCGAATAAAGCAGGTCGCTTTCGAATCCCCTCAATACCTACAGGCAGATATAAATTAGAATTGTTTGATTACCCTGAAATGCGAACAATTAATGTTTTTGTACCGGATAAGAAAGGCTCAGTGCATGATGTCGGAGCATTACTTATCAAGGAGTAAAGAGCAACTAGTTCGCACAGTATATTCAAAAAAATCTTAGATTCATCCATAGGGTTAGTGAGCGCTACTACACTCAATTATGCGCTGGTGTAAGCGGGCTTTTTGAATATGTTATGGAATCAAATATAAACAAGCGCCGCACAAATAGTTAGCTTAGCTCTCGAGTCGGTGGCAAAAGAAACGGCTAAAGCTCTAATAATCTAGTTATCCGCTTAAACAACAGCGGTAAGCTCGCTAAAATTTCAACCTTTTTTTACACATCATCCGACTCGTACAAAGGTCTCAATCTATATTTATAATGTTAAACTTTTTTATTGCGTGTTATCTTTTACTTACCCCCAGCTCTTAAAGTTACTTTACATACTATGAATTTTTTACGCTTTTTTTGCGCTTGTGCTTTATTTCTATCCTCCAGTTGTTACGCAGAGGATGATTATCCTGTTGGTATCACCAAAGACAAACCTTTTGTTAACGTCTTACATCAAGGCAGTGAAGTACAAGTAAAACGCATTCAAGATACTCAAAATCGTTTGGTAGATGATTTCGCTAAAACTTCACGTCCCTGCCCACCATTTTGCATACACCCCATGCAAGCAGCCCCGAATGTTGATACCATTGGTGAATTGGAGCTTTTAGATTTTGTTAATAATAAAGTTAAATCAGGAAAAGGATTGCTCATTGACGCCCGTATGCCAAAGTTTTTTAACAGCGAAACTATTCCTGGATCAGTAAATATTCCTTTCGTATTATTTACTGGTGATAATGCCGATAAGGTTGTTAAGCTTTTAGGAGTTAAAGAAGGGAAAAACGGCTTAGATTATTCTAACGCAAAAGAACTTTGCCTTTATTGTAACGGCCCTTGGTGTGACCAATCACCCCGTGCTATTAAAGCTTTGATTAAAGCAGGTTACCCTGCAGAAAAATTAAAATACTACCGTGGTGGTATGCAACTATGGAAAATATTTAGCCTAACCACCGTTTTACCTAAACCAAACATCAAACAAGCGAAGGAGGAAGCTAAGTAATGATTGAGAGTAAATACACGATAGAATACATCAATCCTGAGGATACAGCTAAAACGTCTTCGCGTTCGCGTCGAAAACAGTTAGGTTACGCTCTTAGCGGTTTAGCGCTAGCAGCTTCAGCCTACATTCTGATCACGTTGCCTGCCAAAAAAACACCATATCAGCCTGAGGTTGTCGTAAAACAACAACAGCAAAAAGAAAAGACCATTAGTGCGAACAAAGAACTACTTCCAAGCAAAACACTCGTTTCATCAAAAGATAAAACTAGTCCGGAGAATACCCGTAAAGCTAGCTTAACCCCAGATCCCAAGTCATTTGCAAGTTCCAATATAAAAGATAAAAAAACACAAACCACGACCCAAACTGACAACCTTGAAAAATTAAAGGCACAACTCCTAGAAACTCAAAATAGGAATAAAGAACTTGCCACAGAGCTTGATGCTCAAATCATGGAGAACATGGAGTTAAGTGCGCTTTTAGAGGACTCTCTATACAAAATTAACAAAGAAGATAAAAGCTACATTAAAGAGCTAAAAAAGCTCGAAAAAAATACCGTTAAGGTAACTACAAGCAAAAAAGTTAATAAAAAAATCATAACAAGCGCCCCCCCTATTACACCAGAGCTGGCAAATAATCTCGGTTCTTCAGAAAATAAGAAAAATGATATTAAAAATATAACAAAACAAACGTTTAAAACAACTAAAACTAAAGATATTGCTTCCCAAAAAGCCAATCGCATTGATTTAAGCACCGCTTCACAAGTTAACGCAATCATCGCAAATATTAAAGGTGCAAGTAATCCTAGTAGACAAACTAAGATTATTAATCAACAACGTAGCAGAGGTGCTGTTGAAGCATCTAGGGTTAAACTACAAACTGATATCAACGACATAATCAATAACTCTAAAAACGAAGGCCAATTAGATGAACTGAAAAAGTCTTTAAAGGATATTTAATAAGAAATTGAAGTATACAACCTAATTTAAACATTCGTCTGGGCTTAATAGTCTTATGATCACGACTAAGAATGCCCATCCACTAACGCTAATACTTTATTCAATGCCTCTTCTTCTGCATTGCTAACAAGTAATAAAAAATCATCTATTTGATTTTGCGTATGCGCCTTATCTAATGCCTCGTAATAACTCAAACGATTCAATGTTTTAATCACTACTGGTTGCAAACCTGCTTTCATTAAATCAAGATTCATTAACAAGCGTGCGGTTCGACCATTGCCATCAACAAAGGGATGAATTTTCACAAAATCAATATGTAACCTTGCAGCACGTTCCAAAGGATGTCCTTTGAATTGATTGTAATTTTTCAGCAATGTTGTCATCTGTTCTGTAACTAAAATATGATCAGGTGGCGTATGCTCCGCACCTGCAATTAGCACATTTTCTTTGCGATACACCCCAGCATTATCATTATCAATATCTTTTAAAATTAACTGATGGATTGATTTAATCACATGCTCATTAAACGGCTCATCATTTGACACAATCGCTTCAACATAATCAATCGCCTCTTTGTGGTTAATCGCCTCAAAATGCTCCCGCATGGATTTACCGCCAATGGTAATTCCTTCCAGTACCACCTTGGTTTCTTTTAAGGTTAGCGTATTGCCTTCTATTGCATTAGAGTTATACGTCCACTCCAAAACAAACTGCTCATGCAAGCTTTTAAGCGTGTGCTTGGGTAATGGGCGAAAGCTGTTTAGCTTTGCTTGTAAGGTGTCGATTTTAGTAAACATTGAGTATGGCTCTGTTTCTGTTAAATAATCATAGGTTTTCTGATAAAAGTTTCGCGGTATTTTTCTAAAACTGTTCAACTTAAAATGGTAGTTGCACTTTCCTAATCGTATACCGCATCCACAAGGGTATGGTTTCTTATTTGCAATACGTTTTCTCAAAAACAAACTTGTAATTGAATCAATAACTTGGTGTATTGATTGTACCCCAAGCATTTCTTTATAATCATCTATCTCACCTGCTGCACCATGAGCTAACTCACCAAACAAAAAGTTTATATTATATTTTTGCTTAACAGAGCATGCAAAAAGAAAAGGCACTAAGAATTCTTCAATAAAATCATTTAAATTTGATGAATCAATTAACGATTGCCGCTGCCTAACAGGAGAGCCAATGCAAAGTGTCCCATCTGGATTTACATGGTTATAATCTTTTCTAGGAATCTTACCTGCAACTTCTTTAACAGTAGGTAGCTCATGAGGGTAGCTTGACGGAATAGTTATTTCTAGTTCATAAGAATCCTTAATTT
Organism: Thiotrichaceae bacterium; assembly: GCA_026989145.1. Lineage (GTDB taxonomy): Bacteria > Pseudomonadota > Gammaproteobacteria > Thiotrichales > Thiotrichaceae > Cocleimonas. The sequence goes on along the minus strand of JALSJU010000071.1, from coordinate 5,422 downwards.
CATGAAAATCAGCACCATTTTCATAATATCGATGAAAATGTAATTTTCCTTTAAGCTTTGCTAGTACTTCGCCTGTAATAGGAGTAACCCCTAATAAGGGGTGTTTTTCTAAAAACTCATCAAGACCTGCAATTCTCAAATACTAATTTCCGCTTACCCAAGGTTTTGCTGTTGGTGTAGTAATTATTGCTGGTGCAGAAACTTTAGCAGTTACCCCAAGAATATCTTTTAGTTTATCTTTCGAAGGTTTTACAGACATTTTATTATTAATTGATTCTGTAAGAAGCTCAATATCATCACTAACTCCTATATATTTAAAATCTCTAATCGCAGCATCAACCCATGCAATATAATTATCTTTAAGTCTAAGACCCTCATATTGAGGCATTGACCATCGATCAGCAAAGTTTTCTTGAGGGTTTACAGGATTTGGTAAAAAGTGACTTTCTGAATTGGCAAAATCTTTCAGCTTATTCAGAGCTAAATTCAAAGATTCCTCTATAGAGCTTTCACCGTTATATGATTCCGAAGATATTGTAGTAATAATAACTGAAATAGGCTTACTATCAGGAGCATTAGCGAACATCACGTCTCGATGTCTCTTTAGTAACTGAACAACTCGCTGTAAAGTGGTTTTTCTTTTATATAAGGGAATATCATCTACCTGAGCGTGTTCAAGTGCTATCTTTAGTCCAGATTGACTTGCTTGCATTTTAGAATCAAACCATTTCGCATAACCTTCTGGATTACTGATCAACCAATCATCACTTATTAGTTTATAGTCATCTCGACGATCATCCGTAATAGCCACAGCAAGTGCAGAAACATCCCTAGCTAGATTCTCAGTCATTCCTTTGATCTGAGCATTTTGAATAGATTCAAATACTGTATCACGAACATTAGATAATTCAGGAATACATGGAACAACATCCATATGAAAACTTAAATCATCAGCATACTCTAAGCGCCAACAACGGTGCTTTTCATCCACTTTATTCTTTATTCCCCTGGCCTCTCGATAAGCTTTTAATTCATAGCCAATCAAATCTTTTAACTGTTTTTGAGTGTGACTTGAAGGAGTAATACCTGACCTTAAATTACAAGCTAAATCCAAATCATATTCTTCATTATTTGATAAAGGTCTTATTGCTGTGCCCAGACGAAATGATCCTTGAGCAAATACATGCACATCATTATCAGTACACAAAGACTCATCTCGACCTAGCCATTCACCAATATCTTCATAGCGATTAACTGCTTTTTCATAAGCTGAGTCTGGAAGTTCCAAAAGCTCAACCATATGTTTCAATATTTTTTCATTTTTATTCATGTCTTGCTTCCTATATTTGCAGAGCTTTTATAAATGTTTTCATTTTGTAATTTTGGTCATATATAACCCAAGGCATATCTGCTTTAGGCATACGTACACGCCCTAACTCTATTGAACATGCTATAGGCATAGCGGGAAAAATATGCAAGGGAGTTTCATTTCCAGAAGATGCCACTATTTGACCGATTAACTTACGCATTCCTGTTCTAAATATAGAAAGCTGTTCTACTGATTTAAGAAAATCATTATGCTGAAATTTTTCAGATGTAGATATTTCCCATATATCTACTTTTTCACCAAGCACCTCTTTAATTCTGTCATGATCTATTTTTGCTGAAAGTGACATAATCAAAACAGGATTCTTATAGTTTGTATCTGGAGTGGAAATATCAAACCCAAAATCATCGGGTGGAGCTTGCCACTGCCATGTCTTTGGCTCCCTGATAGGTTGATGAACCTCTACAGTAATTTTATCAGTGAACAATGTTCCCAACTTAATAAGCAATGGCATTGGAGCCATCGCAAAGACTGAAAAATGGGCTAGTGAGCTTTCCTCTATCCTTGGAAGTATTTTCTGATTAAATACCTTTTCAATATGAGTTACTTCTGTTGACCAATAAGCTTCATCTTTATCTTCATGAGAACCATCCATAGAGAGCAGTAAAGGTATATCATCTACTGGGTAGTGTCGTGGGAATATTGATTGAAATGTTTCTTCTTTTTGAATTGGGGATTTCTGTTCGCCAATATTTGCACCATAAAAAACCACATGAGTTTTATTACTCGGGTCAATCCCCGTTACAATAACAACACGTCGTTCATGTTCTCTTTTCCACTTCTGTAAGAGATCAGCAGAGTACTTTACTCCATCACTATCTTGATCAGTTTTTTTATGACAGTCATGACACATCAGCATAAGATTATCTATGCTATTTAACTCATCCTTATTCCATATTAAAGGTCCCCACCCACGAGGTCCATTTTCAGAAAAAGAATAAATATGCGCTTTCTCTGAAATATTCACTGGCTCCTTAGTAATTGGTGACTGATATAAAATACGGTTACAACCATTAAACTGACATCTCCCAGCAGACCTCGCCCAAAGCTCCGTTTGTACTTTTTGTTTTATATATCGGGTGACTTCTTTAGTCATTATTTGCACCCTCTCTTTGTATTTAATCTATCTGCTCGTACAAAAGCGGCAAAAACAGGGGGGTGTGCATGGTATTAATCATCTAGTTTCACCCGTCGTTTTCCCGTTAAAAGCTGCTGCATCAGTGCTTTTTTCTCTTCTTTTAGAAAGTTGAGTTTTTGTTGCAGGGTTTCTATTTCTTGATCGGCACTGGATAGGACTTGGGATATTTTTTGTTGTTCTTTTAGTAATATCATTACTATGTATTGTCGCTCCACGATTCTCAACTTATGTATCGCTCCACGGTATATATATTCAACTCAACCCCAATCCAAAGCCCCACCCGTCTGATACTCAGTAACCCGAGTTTCAAAGAAATTCTTCTCTTTCTTCATATTCGCTTGCTCATCCAACCAAGGCGTGCGGTTTTGTGCGTTAGGATACGGCTCTTCTAAGCCTAGCTGTCTTGCTCGACGGTTAGCGATGAAACGATATTGCTCGATGTGGTCTTCAGCGGTATAGCCAAGGATTGGATTTTTGAGGATGTAATGTGCGTAGTCGATTTCTGCTTTTTCAGATTCATCCCACATTTCGCGGATGGCTTGCGGATCTAGCGTTACATCATTCTCTAGCATAATTTGTTTTACTACGCGGATACCAAAAGAGGCGTGCATGACTTCGTCGCGCATGATGTATTGTAGTTGCTCAGCAGTACCTTTCATTAGACCACGGCGTTGTAGCGAGAAAATAGGCGTGAACCCGTTGTAGAACCATGTACCTTCGAAGATGGCCGCAAAGAAGATATAAGCCATAACAAATTCGGTGAGGTTTTTAGGGTCGCGCAAATCCATATCTGAGCGCATCACTGAGTCTAGTCGCTTGTTAGCGAGCTTAATTTTTCCATGAATCGCTGGCACAACACGGTAGCGATTGTAGATTTCACCTTGGTCTAGCCCGATGGTTTCAATACAGTGCTGGTAGGTCCAGGTGTGGAGTGCTTCTTCGTACACTTGGCGCGCTTGGTAGATTTGTAGCTCGGGTGCGGTCATTTTTTCCATTACCGCCAAACCAATATTACGCATCGCGAGAATATCGGAGGTTGTTAGGTAAGCGAGTACGTTTTCGTAGACGTGTTTTTCGCTGTCACTTAGCTTATGCTGATAATCTTGAATATCTTGTGACATATTAATGTCGAGCGGTGTCCAATGGTTTTTATTGGCATTAAGAAAGTACTCCCACGCCCACGGGTATTTGAACGGCGCTAACTGGTTTACGTCAGCCTCACCATTGATCACGCGCTTATCGCTAGCCTTTACAGGGGCAACACCATGGATTGATTCTGCCTCATCACGCTCTATGCCTTCAACGGCATCTTTGCCAAGTTGTGCATCAACTTTATTAGCAGGTGCTTTTACTTCGGGCAGTGTTACGCCGGTATCGTCAAATGACATATCGCCGATAACATCACTTGATGCATAAGAGGCTGCTAGTGTTTGTGGCTCCTCGTTTACCATTGGTGCATTTGTAGTAATAGAGTCGGCTGTTACTACAGGTGGTGTAGGTTTAGCTGGCGTTGATGGCTGGCTTAGTGGGTTGTCCCAATTTAGCATGATACGATGTTCTCCTTTTCTGACGTGCACTACTAGTTCGTACTTTAGTCGCCCGTGTTGTTGTCTTTCTGGTAGAACGGATTGTTTTTCGTGACTTTGTCATTCCGCTTCCTTTGTTTGTTTTCTTTAGAAGAAGTATTTCTACTCCCTCCTAACCCTCCCCGGATTAAGAAGAGAGACTTTCAGTTTTTTTAGAGTATATAAGTTGCTCCTAGTGCTTGATTTTGTGTTGAGAACAAGGCGCGAGTTTCAAAATATCGGGAGCGTACTAAAGTACGTAACTAGATATTTTGAAGCTCGCAACGTAGCTATCGACGCAAAAGCAAGTACTAGGTGCTACTTATTGGCAGGCGTCGCAGTCTGGATCTAAAATACTACACGCCGCTGGCGCCGCTGACCCAACTTCCATTGGCGCATCTGGCACATTATTTTCTGCCATGCTATTAATATTACTAGAACTCTCTTGCGATTTCTCCATCGCCGTAGCGCCCATAGAGCGAAGGTAGTAGGTTGTTTTCAAGCCACGCACCCAAGCTAGTTTATACAAATTATCAAGCTTAGTGCCTGATGGCTCTTTCATGTATAAATTAAGCGACTGACCTTGATCAATCCATTTTTGACGACGACTACCGGCTTCAATCAACCAGCGAGAATCAACTTCAAATGCGGTCGCATATTTAGCTTTCATGTCATCGGGGACACGGTCGATTTCTTGCACGCTGCCATCGAAGTATTTAAGGTCGTTAATCATTACTTCATCCCATAAACCGTGCTCGTGTAGCTCGTTAACAAGGTATGGATTTACTACGGTAAACTCACCCGATAGATTCGATTTCACAAACATATTTTGGTAGGTTGGTTCAATCGATTGGCTCACACCACAGATGTTTGAAATGGTTGCGGTAGGCGCAATTGCCATGGTGTTTGAGTTGCGCATACCCACTTTAGCGATTTGCTTGCGCAGGCCATCCCAATCTAAGGTGGTGGTTTTATCAACTTGGTAGTACTGTTCGCCACGTTGCGCTTCCATCAGCTTGATAGAATCAATCGGCAACACACCCTGTGACCAAAGTGAACCTTCGTAACTTGGGTAAGTACCGCGCTCTTCGGCTAGATCAGACGATGTTTTAATCGCGAAATAAGAAACCGCTTCCATACTTTTATCGGCAAACTCGACTGCTTCCATTGATGCGTAAGGAATATCTTGCTTGTAAAGCGCATCTTGGAAACCCATTACACCCATGCCGACGGGGCGATGCTGCATATTTGAATTACGCGCTTGCGGCACGCTGTAGTAATTGTACTCAATGACATTATCAAGCATGCGCATCGCAGTGGTGACGGTTTGCT
>JALSJU010000070.1 GCA_026989145.1 Thiotrichaceae bacterium | reverse complement strand
ATAATTCGTTTTTGATCCCCTTTCTCCGAACCTTCAGGTCGAATACCCGGTGTTACCAGGAGAAACTCCTTACCATGTTGCCTTCTTAAAATTTTAGCTTCTTGCGCCGAACAGACTACACCATCTAAACCTGATTTCTGCGTAAGTGTTGCTAGATGTTTAACTTGCTCATTAGGTTGATAAGCAATATTAACTTTAGATAATTGCTGAGCATCCATCGAGGTAAGTATTGTTACAGCAATGAGTTTTACAGAGGAGTCGCAATCAATTAAGGCTTGTTTGGCGGTACGCATCATGACATCGCTGCCACTCGCATGCACATTCATCATCCACACACCTAAACCTGATGCAGCACGACATGCAGATGCTACTGTATTTGGGATATCATGAAACTTAAGATCCAAAAAAATATCAAAACCCATATCAACAAGTTTTTTAACAAGATCAGGCCCTGAAACAATAAACAACTCAAAACCAATTTTTAATCGGCACAAATTTGGACTCAACAAACGAACAAAACGTAAAGCCTCATCAGCGGTTGAGTAATCAAGTGCTATTATTAATTTACTGCTCATAATTCAGTATTTACCCATTTCAAATTCTATTATTAGACTTTCTCAAACACCAACCACTCACTTAAGGAATTCCTGATTAAGTCCAATTATTTTTAGCTTGCCAAATCCGTCGATATTTTCCACGAAGATCGGCGCAATAGAATAACTATTACGTCTCACTTCATGAAAAATAGCGACAGATTTTTCTGCGCTAAATTCTAATCGACTTAATCAGGAATTCCTTAAGGAAACCCTGATTAAGTCCCATAAAATTCTGTAAGTCTCTAGGGCAGTATATCCTAGGCGTATTTTGAAATGAATGCTTATTGCCTTCATGAGAAATACAACAACGGAGATGCTGCCTAGAGCCTTACCCTTTGGGGCTTAGCCAAATTCCCAGCCTCTGTGTTATGTTCACTTTAAAGGCTCGTTGCACCATGCCACAGGCGTTCATTAAAAGCTCAGATGCCTTGATGCTGGAAATTGCAGAATGACTATACTTAAAATCAATGCCTCGAACTTGAAAACTTGGCGTTGCCAGAATACAGCCAGGTTATTCAGAGACTCCTTAAGCATGATCTATTGAATCCCACTCATGGCAGGCAGGGCAACGCCAAAGATAGTCATGCATCTTATAGCCACAGTGTTCACATCTAAAAGCGGGCACCCCATTTAAATAACTTCCTAGCGCTTGGTTCACTAACAACAACCCGTGTTTATCATCTAGCGTATTAACACTATTAATTGTATAGTCAGATGCCCTATAGATAGATTCAATATTTAACCGCTGTGTTGATAGCTCTGCCGCAATAAGCGCATCTATATCTGCTGAACCATTATACTTTTTAGCAAGAATTAAAAGCGTCTCGAAAACACTTTTATCTTTTTTCTTCTGATACATTTTAAGTAGATCTGACTTCAATATATCAATATTGGCTGTAGATTTAGCAGACTCTTCAAGTTGAGTAAAAAGCATGCTTAATAAACGCGTATCTTCTTTAATAGCCTTTGAATAATATTTTAAAGCGCCTTTATAGTTTTTTTGATGATAAGCAATATCCCCTTCCAAGGTCATTAAACGGGTCGAGTGTTTAAATGATTTTTTTGCTTTTAAGAGTAAGTCATCAACTTTATTAAGCTTTCCTTGATGTAAAGCCTCATCCGCTAATTCGCAATAGTAGTGTGCTATCAGCTTCTTGCTTTCAGACTTTACAGTATTTGAGTTTTCTGTATTATTTTTACTATAACATTCTATTGCTTCAATTGCTTTTTGCCATTCTTGCGTTTGCTCATAAATAGTCCGTAAAGCAGCACAGATTAAGGCCTTTGAAACTCTTCGCGATAATGATGAGTCATTCAACAGCTCTCGAAACACACTTTCTGCACGGTCTAACATACCCGCAGAAAAAAAATCTTTACCAAGTAAAAACATGGCTTTTTGCTTTTGCTCAGCATTTAAACTGGGCCGTGAAATTAAATTTTGATGAACTCGTAACGCGCGATCGACTTCACCGCGATCTCTAAACAAATTACCTAAAAGTTGGTAGGTTTCAGCAGTATATTCATCAATATCTTGATTATTTAAAAAGACCTCTAAAGCTTTATCAGGCTCTTCACTGAGTAAAAAGTTAATCCCTTTTACAAAATTATCCGAAAGCTTTCGTTGTTGTTTCTGACTCTGAGAAAGACTTTTTCTTGATGCTCTCCAGCCCGCATAGAAAGCAACTGGAAGCAGTAAATATAACAGTTCTACCATTAGAAACTGAACCCATTTTCTTTCATTTTGAAGAGGTTTGAAATATTTCCCTTATTACTCTTGTATTGCAAAACTATCTTTAGATTCATTAACCCTTTCACGCATTTCTTTACCAGGTTTAAAGTGCGGCACATGCTTTGCAGCTAACAGCACTTGTTCTCCCGTCTTAGGGTTACGCCCTTTTCTTGCAGAGCGATGATGTAATGAAAAACTTCCAAAACCACGAATTTCAATCCTTTCACCACCACTTAAAGTATCACTCATTTGCTCCAGTAATATTTTAACGGATAACTCAATATCTTTACTGCTTAAATGACTTTGCTTACGCGAAAGAATATTAATAATTTCTGATTTTGTCATATCTTCTTCTCTTTTCATCTACGGGGATTCTGTATGAAATTTAGCGAGTATTGTAAATTACTAAGTATTGCATAAATAAATTGAAAGTTTACTAATGAATATAGAAGTAAATTTTCTTTATAAATTTCAGTCAGCTACGCACAAATAATAGTATAAATACGTGAATAAGCAACTGATATTACATAAAAAAGCCGATTATGTTAAAACATAATCGGCTTTTTGCTTTAGGGTACAATTTTAAACCCTATTTGCAATCCAGATATAATTTACTTATCTAGTTGCTCTTTAAAAATATCACCTAAAGTACCAGTTGTTGCTCCACTTCCACTGTACTCTTTAAGCACTTCAGCTTCATCAGCGTAGTCTTTTGCTTTAATTGAGAGGTTGATTGCGCGCGTTTTTCGATCAACACCCATAAATTTAGCTTCAACTTCATCACCTACACTTAATACCGTGCTTGCATCTTCTACACGATCACGTGAAATTTCCGATGCACGTAAGATACCTTCGATATTTTCACCAAGATCAATTTTTGCCATCTTAGCGGTTACTTCTGTAATCTTACCTTTAACGATACTACCTTTTTCATTAGCAGCAACAAATAACGAGAATGGATCTTGATCTAGCTGCTTAATACCCAAAGAAATACGTTCTCTATCTGGGTCAACCGCTAAAATAACTGCATCAACATCATCACCTTTTTTGTACTCACGTACTGCCTCTTCTCCTGGAATACTCCAAGAAATATCAGAAAGATGCACTAAGCCATCAATCCCACCTTCAAGACCGATGAAGATACCAAAATCAGTAATTGATTTAATAATACCTTTAACTTGATCACCTTTAACCGCACTCTTCGCAAACTCATCCCAAGGATTCGCTTTACATTGCTTCATACCCAACGAGATTCGACGACGCTCAGGGTCAATCTCAAGAATCATGATTTCAACTTCATCACCTAGTGTTACTACTTTAGCAGGGTTAACGTTTTTATTAGTCCAATCCATTTCAGATACATGCACAAGACCTTCAACACCTTCTTCAATTTCAACAAAACAGCCGTAGTCCGTTAAGTTGCTAACCTTACCCTGTAGACGTGTATTAACAGGGTAACGACGCACAAGATCTTGCCACGGATCATCACCCATCTGCTTAAGGCCCAATGATACGCGACTCTTTTCTTTATCAAATTTCAGAACCATGACATCAATTTCAGTACCAATTTCTAGTACTTCAGATGGATGCTTAACACGTTTCCATGCCATATCAGTGATATGCAATAAACCATCAATACCACCTAAGTCGATGAAAGCACCGTAGTCGGTAAGGTTCTTAACGATACCTTTGATTGACTTGCCTTCTTCAATACTTTCTAGCAGTGCTTCACGCTCAACGCTGTACTCGTCTTCAACCACCGCACGACGAGATACCACCACGTTGTTACGTTTTTGGTCTAACTTAATTAATTTGAATTCTAACTCTTTACCTTCAAGATACGCCGTATCACGTACCGGACGCACATCAACTAATGAACCTGGTAAAAATGCACGAATATCACCTAGCTCAACGGTGAAACCACCTTTAACCTTACCCGTAATAATACCGGTAATGATCTCATCATTATCAAGTGCTTCTTGTAGGATTTCCCACGCACGTAAACGACGTGCTTTTTCGCGCGATAGTTTGGTTTCACCAAACCCATCTTCAACACTTTCTAAAGCAACTTCAACAATATCGCCAACTTTGGCGGTAAGTTCACCTGCTTCATTTTTAAATTCTTCTGCTGGAATAACGCCTTCTGATTTAAGGCCAGCACTTACGGTTACAAAATCTGGAGTTACATCAACAATAGTTGCACTGATCAATGAACCTGGGTTCATCTCAATGTACGTTAAACTTTCTTCAAACAACTCCGCAAAACTTTCGCTCATGGTATAAAACCTATATTTTTTAACGCTAGCAAACCTATGCTAACGGTCTGATTAAACTTTCCCAACATCCTCATTTTGAGTTGCTAATAGGCAAAGTGTTCATTAACAGCTCCCAATAACGACGACTAAGCCATATTAATTACTAAAGCAGTCATCAGGTTGTTTATTATTCACTGTATTTCTTAAGTTAACTCACTGAAAAAAACTAATATTTATAAACTTTCTCAACGAGTTTCATGATTTGTGAAACAACCTCATCAATACTGGATTTACCTGTATCAATAATGATTGCATCAGCAGCAGGTATTAAAGGCGCTACTTTACGCGTTGTATCACGCTTATCACGTTCTTCAATATCCTCAATCAAGCTCGCGAGATTAGCATTTACGCCCTGATTTTTCAACTGATTTAAGCGCCTCTCTGCACGAATTTTGGCGCTTGCTGTCAAATAAACCTTCACTTTAGCTTCAGGAAAGATAACTGTCCCCATATCTCGCCCATCAGCTACTAACCCATCAGGGCCTGAAAACTTCCTCTGGCGCGCTAATAACGCATTTCTCACACCGTTAATTGCAGCCACTTTTGAAGCACAACTTCCGCATTCTTCATTACGGATTAGGTCACTAACATTATCCCCTTTCAAAAAAACATCGACACCATCACCATTTGGAACAAAACTGACATCCAATGTCTCAGCAATTCTTGCGAGCCTAATTTCATCATTGAAATCAACACCTTCTCTTATTGCTGCCAAGCCGACCAAGCGATATAAAGCACCACTATCAAGAATTTCCCAACCTAAATTACTTGCTATACGCTCTGTGATGGTGCCCTTTCCAGAGCCTGCTGGGCCATCTATCGTAATAACAGGGAAGTTTTCAGATTTGCTTTTCATTTTTAGTCCTATGATGAATGCACTCTATCTATTAATTATAACCACATATCCTTATAAGACCCACTTAAAATCATTTCGTTGTTATATCTAAAGAGAACTTACCTCTTGATCACTTTACTAACGTTTATTGATAAAGTTTATCTATTTGAATTGTTTTATAAACTGATATAAATACGCTATGTTATGGATAACAAACGCATTTTCACTAAGAACAGTGGCCATATTTATGACCCCGATTCTAATCTCGTTTTCACTTTCTGCTGAAACGCTCTTAAACAAAGACCAAGCACAAAAAATAAATAACGAATTCATTGAAGCAATGAAAGCGAAGGATTTATCCATCATAAGAAAGTATATGTATGATGGAACAAAAATCACCGTCGACTTAGACCCGGAAAAAGGCAAAGGAGAGAAAGAGCTTAGCCTTGAAAAGTATATAGATTTTACCAAGCGTTCCATTGAAAAGATGGGGCCGTCTGGTATTGATACGAAGTTAATTTCTCTATCAATTAATGAAGGTCGAAATCAAGCGACAATAACCTTAAGAGTTAAAGTCATTACTAAAAACATGGGGAATAACTTTAAATTTGTTTCTACTAAAAAAACAGTGCTTGGTATTGTAGATGAAGAAATAAAAATAATTTCATCCAAAGATGACTTAATTAGTATTGAATCATTATAACTTCACGAGAACAAACTACCACCACCTATAAATTAATCCAAACCCACACTTAGAAAAGCGAAATAAAATGCAAGCATTATAATCTGTGTTTATAAAGTGTGAATTTGGGTTAATCACAAAAAACCACCACAAGCAATGCAATGGTTTTCATTCGCGAATAACCTAAGTATTTTGAATCACAATATTAGGGAATTTAGTACTGTAATCTTTACCCTTTACCGCTAACCTTGCGGCCATCGTTCTTGAAATATCTTTATACAATTCGGTATTCTTACTATCTGGCTGAGAAACAACCGTAGGGGTTCCTGCGTCAGCTAACTCACAGATACTAATATCAAGCGGCAAAGCACCCAAGTAATCAACATCGGCCTCATCAGCCATGCGTTTTCCACCACCTTCGCCAAAGATATGCTCGGCATGACCACATTCACTACAAATATGAATACTCATATTTTCCACAACACCCAATACAGGAACCTCTACTTTTTCAAACATTTTCAACCCTTTACGCGCATCAAGCAAAGCAATATCTTGAGGTGTTGTTACGATGACCGCGCCACTTACAGGAATTTTTTGAGATAATGTTAGCTGTGTATCGCCCGTTCCTGGAGGAAGGTCAACTATCAAGTAGTCTAGATCACCCCAGTTAGTATCATTTAACAACTGCTCAAGCGCCTGTGTAACCATTGGGCCACGCCAGATCATTGGCGTATCTTCTTCTACCAAAAAGCCAATCGACATAGTCTTAATATCATAATTGACCATCGGCTCTAAAGTCTTACCATCCGTTGACTCTGGCTGACCACTTAGGCCTAACATGCGGGGCTGACTTGGGCCGTAAATATCAGCATCAAGCATTCCAACCGACGCACCGTCTGCCGCTAGGGCTAATGCGATATTTACCGAAGTAGTCGATTTTCCCACTCCCCCCTTACCTGAAGCAACTGCTACTATGTTTTTAATACCTTCAATACGCTTTAAACTTTTTTGCACGGTATGCGCACTGACTTTTTGATCAACCGTGACTTCAGCTTTTGAAATTGCAGCATCAGCTTCTAACACCGTTTTAACTTCAGCCGCTAGCTCTTCACGATAAGCACCTGACGGGTAGCCTTGCTCAATATGAATAAAAACGGTATCACTTTTGATATCAACATCTTTCACAAAGTTAGTCGCTAGTAGGTCTGTTCCTACATAACGCTCTTCAATGGTTTTTAATAAGGCATCGACTTGGTCGCGTGTAATTTCTGACATGAGTTTCTCCACTCTAAAGGTAGTATGGCGCGCATTCTACACTAACTTGTTGCACACAAAAACTGGATAATTAGTAAGGATAAGTTACCAAGAGATATTTATGCTTACTCTTGATAAACGTTTGACATAAGCTATGGTTGTTATCAACAAATTCAAGCCGTACCACTCTAATGATAAATAAACAAACCAAAACAATGACAATCGATGCTGGATCAGACCTACATCAACCAATGATTAAATGGCGACATTGGTTACACCAACATCCTGAACTCAGCTTTAAAGAGTTCATAAGTAGTGATTTCATTGCCTCAGTGCTTGAAGAATATGGCATTGAAATGCACAGAGGCTTTGCAAGCACAGGAATTATTGCCACAATTCACGGCAAACATAATGGTAGCTCTATTGGCTTACGCGCAGATATGGACGCTTTACCTATTCAAGAAATGAATGAATTCGCGCATAAATCTACTCACAAAGGAAAAATGCATGCCTGCGGGCATGATGGCCACTCCACCATGCTACTTGGGGCAGCCGTTTATTTACAACAAAACAATGACTTTGCCGGTACGGTGCATTGTATTTTTCAACCTGCTGAAGAAGGTGGTGCAGGTGGGCAAGTGATGGTCAAAGAAGGCTTATTCGAAAAATTTCCCTGCCAAGCTGTTTATGGCATGCACAACTGGCCAGGTTTGGGTGTTGGTAAATTTGCGGTTCATAACACCCATGTTATGGCAGCGGTTGAAACCATAAATATTACCATCACAGGCAAAGGCGGGCATGCTGCCATGCCCGAGCAAATTATTGATCCTATTTTAACAGGGGCACACGTTATAACCGCTTTGCAATCTATCGTGTCACGAACCCTTGCCCCCACTGAGTCTGCCGTTATCAGCATCACCATGGCAAACGCTGGCTTCACCCATAATGTGATTCCCAATGAAATGCAATTAACCGGCACCTTGCGTTATTTTAATACCGATATTGGACAGAAAATTAAAGATCGAATGCAAGAAATTATTCATCATACCTGCTCTAGTATGGGAGCTACAGGAAGGATTTGGTTTGAAGAAGGCTACCCCGCTACCATCAACACACCTAAGCATGCTCAACAATGCGCCAAATCTTCAAGCAACTTAGTTGGCGAAACTAACGTGTTGCGCGACATGCCACCCAGTATGGGAGCAGAAGACTTTTCTTTTTTGTTGAATGCCTGCGAAGGCGCATATATTTGGATTGGTAACGGCGAAGCCCTTGAAAATCAACCGACTAGCGCCTGCATGCTACACAATACAAAATATGATTTTAATGATGATATTTTACCTTTAGGTGCAAGTTATTGGATTCAACTAGTCCAAGATGTTCTAAAAAAATAGAGTCATATTTTTCGTTGTTAAATATTAACCGCAAAAGAGTAAAATAAGAGTATGCTTAAACACCGATGAAACGTATAATCCGCGCCCCTCTTGCCCAGTGTGAATACCATGCCTAGTGATAAACCCGACAATAAAACAACTGTAAAAACTAACGATAACTCCAACCAAACAAGCATTAAGTTTACTGATTTAGACCTATCCAAAGAGGTTTTAAAAGCCGTTGAAGAAGCAGGCTATGAAGCTCCCTCAGCGATTCAAGCAGAAGCCATACCGCATTTGCTTGAAGGGCATGATTTAATAGGTCAAGCACAAACAGGCACCGGTAAAACAGCTGCTTTTGCATTACCACTGTTGAGCCGTTTAGATATGTCATCAAAAGACACCCAAATTTTAGTCTTAGCACCCACCCGTGAACTTGCCATTCAAGTAGCAGAAAACATGCAAACCTATGCACGTCACTTAAAAGGCTTTCATGTGATGCCGATTTACGGCGGACAAAGCATTAGCATTCAGCTAAAGCAACTTAAACGTGGCACGCAAGTTGTAGTAGGTACTCCGGGGCGTGTAATGGATCATTTACGTCGTAAAACCTTAAAACTTGGCAACCTCAAAGCGATGGTGTTAGATGAAGCTGATGAAATGTTGCGCATGGGCTTTATAGATGATGTCGAGACCATTTTAAAAGAAACACCTGAATCACGCCAGACTGTTTTGTTTTCAGCTACCATGCCTAATGCGATCAAACGCATCACTCAAAAATACTTAAACAATCCCGTAGATATTAAGGTTAAAACAAAAACCAGCACCGTTTCGACGATAACGCAATATTATTGGTCGGGTAAAACTGGGCATAAGTTAGATGCCCTTACCCGTTTGCTAGAGGCTGAAGAGTTCGGTGGCATTATTATTTTTGTGCGCACCAAAAATATGACAACAGAGCTGGCTGAGAAATTATCCGCACGTGGTTATGCAGCCCTGCCTTTAAACGGTGATGTGCAACAATCCATGCGGGAAAAAATTGTTAATCGTCTTAAAAAAGGAAGTCTCGATATTATTGTCGCAACAGACGTGGTCGCACGTGGCTTAGATGTTGAGCGCATTACGCATGTAATTAACTACGATATGCCAGCAGATAATGAATCCTACGTTCACCGTATTGGTCGTACCGGTCGTGCTGGCCGTCAAGGTACTGCAATATTATTTGTACCTCCCAATGGTAAGCGTGCTCTGGCTGGTATCGAGCGTGCCACGGGGCAAAAGATAGAGCCATTAAAATTACCGTCGCCGCAAGATATTAGCGAGGCACGCATCAACCGTTTTAAAGAAATGGTTGTAGAAACAGCCGCTTCACAAAAACTAGAATTTTATCAAAACATCATTACCGACCTTGCCAAAGACAGCGAATTAAGCCTTGAAGAAATTACCGCCACACTGGCATTCTTAGTACAACGTGACCGCCCTCTTTTAGTAACACCACGCGATAATATTCCTGAAACGAAACTGGGTGATAGCTCTGAACATGGAAACAAACGCGGTCGTCGTGATGGGCGCAACCGTGACAACCAAGACCGAGATAAAAGAGGCAAGTCAGATAATCGAAGTGATAGAAACAGCCGTAGCAATAAACGCAAAAAAGGTGAAACTCAACCTGGAATGGTGACATATCGTCTGGCAGTAGGCAAAACACATGGCACAGAGCCACGCCATATCGTCGGAGCCATCGCCAATGAAGCAGGCGTTGAAAGTCAATACATTCAAAATATAGATATCAACGCAGACTTTTCTACTGTCGATTTGCCCGATGGGATGCCAAAGGAAATTGAAAAGCATCTAAAAGGGGTTCGCGTGATGGGCGAAAAACTACAACTCAGAAAATTTACAGGAAGCAAAGAAAACAAATAAACTCCTAACTAGTAGCTGCTCCTGTAAATTCTAGCAATGCCAAATTTCTAGCATTATACCATTGATGAGTTGAAAGGTATGCGCGAACTAGGTATGAAGTGAAGATAGTCACAGATGATTTTGGTACTGATTATTCTTCTTTAGTTGATCTAAAAGACTTACCCGTTACCACACTTAAAACTGATAAAGGATTTATTGAAGACCTACCAGGCAATAATGGTTATTATACGTTGGTAAAAAATATTATAAACTTAGGCCGCTCATTGGACTTTGTTGCAGCAAGGTGCAGAAACGTTTGAACAACGACAGTTTTTAAAACAACACACCTATAATATCACACAGACTTATTACTTTCACCGCACCATAGAAATCACGAAAATCGCAGAGTTAAAGCTAATTGCCTAAACCCGTTTGTTCAATCACCGATATTTTCAAAGACGATCTGGTGATTTAGGGCACACTAATACTTGCGCCAAACCTACGTAAAGCTTACTATTCCGCCCTTAATTATTAGTTTTGGGTTTACATTATGCGCACACACCGTTGTGGATTAGTCGATGAATCACTTCTAGAAACAGAAGTTACCTTATGTGGTTGGGTTAACCGCCGTCGTGACCATGGAGGCGTGATTTTTGTAGACCTGCGTGATGCTGAAGGCATCGTTCAAGTGGTTTTTGACCCCGATGACAAGGCGATGTTTGATCAAGCCGAAACCATTCGTAATGAACATATTTTAAGAATTCGTGGGCGTGTTCGTGATCGACCAGAAGGAATGATCAATATCAACATCACCAGTGGAAAAATTGAAGTATTCGCACTTGAACTGGAAACACTCAGCGCCTCTGATACTCCTCCTTTCCAACTTGATGATGACGTCAATGAAGATATCCGCCTAAAATATCGTTACGTCGATTTACGCCGTAGCGAAATGCAAGAGCGTATCAAAACTCGTGCAAAAATGTCATCCATCATGCGTCGCTACCTTGAAGATAATGAGTTTTTAGAAATTGAAACACCGATTATGACGAAGGCGACACCCGAGGGAGCGCGTGATTATTTAGTTCCCAGCCGTACACATCCGGGAAATTTCTTTGCCCTTCCCCAGTCACCTCAGTTATTTAAACAAATGTTGATGATGGGTGGTATCGACCGTTACTATCAAATGGCACGATGTTTTCGTGATGAAGATTTACGCGCAGATCGCCAACCAGAATTTACTCAGGTCGATATTGAAATGGCATTCGTCAAAAGCGATGATGTGATGGACTTAATGGAAAGTATGATTCGCAAACTTTTCAAAGATACCCGTAATATTGAATTACCCACCCCCTTGCCACGCATGACCTATACAGATGCAATGCACAACTACGGCTCAGATAAACCTGATATGCGTAACCCACTGATTTTAGTGGATGTGGGCGAGCAAATGAAAGACGTCGACTTTAAAGTCTTTTCAGGACCTGCCAATGATGAAGGAAGTCGTGTTGCAGCATTACGCGTTCCGCAAGGCTCTAAGCTTTCACGGAAAGACATTGATAACTACACCAAATTTGTTAGCCGTTACGGCGCGCGCGGTTTAGCCTACATTAAAGTCAATGAAATAGCTGCTGGCATTGAAGGCTTACAATCGCCAATTTTAAAGTTTTTGCCCGACGAAGTGGCAATGAATATTATGGCTAAAGTCGGCGCTGAGGATGGTGATCTAGTATTCTTTGGCGCAGATAAGACCAAAATCGTCAATGATGCCTTAGGTGCTTTGCGTGAAGAACTCGCTAAAGACCTTGAGCTATTAGAAGGAGATTGGGCAGCACTTTGGATTATCGACTTCCCGATGTTTGAATGGGATGAAAAAGACAATCGCTTCCAAGCCTTACATCATCCGTTTACGGCACCGACGTGCTCAGTTGAAGAACTTAAGGCTAACCCTGCTGATGCGCTATCCGATGCTTACGATATGGTAATTAATGGCTACGAAGTGGGTGGTGGTTCTATTCGTATTCACAACAGCGAGATGCAATCTGCAACCTTTGAAGTTTTAGGTATTTCAGAAAAAGAAGCTGATGATAAGTTTGGCTTCTTATTAAAAGCACTTAAATTCGGTTGTCCACCATTGGGTGGTTTAGCCTTTGGCTTAGATCGTTTAGTCATGCTGATGACTAACACCGAATCTATCCGCGACGTTATCGCTTTCCCCAAAACCCAAACAGCCGCCTGTATGCTTACCGAGGCACCCGCAGATGTACCCCGCAAACAACTACGTGAGCTAAGCATTCAAGTAAAGCTTCCTGACGTTGAGACTTAAGGCTATTTTTCGCCACGGAAACACGCGAAAGATTACGGAAGAAAAGAAGGCACTATTGCTTTTTTTCTCCTTCCGCGCACTTCCGCGTGCTTCCGTGGCAAACTCTCCTCTGTTATCTTGTTAGCATGGAGCTCTCCAACGAAGACAATCTGCGTTTAAATGTGCTTCTGGCGCAAGGCTTAAAAGCCATTCGCATTAACGAAGGCACGATGACTGTCCATGCGCTCACCGATCAAGGAGAGGCAAAAGTTAAACTCAACCCGACTACCCGTGACGATCAATACTTAAAAATTGTTAAAGAGCTATTCTCACTAAAAATTACCGGTTCACCCGGTGGCTACCCGATATTTTTAAAGCGTTGGACACGCATGGGGCATGCCGATAACACTCTAGAACATATGTTGCTACTCGGTGAACCAGAAGCTGTGGTCGCGGTGGTTCATTCACCTGAGATCACCCATGACATCGGTGTAAGAGCTTGGTGGGCGCTGCCGACAACAGAAGTGGCTATTCGTTTAATGGAGTATCCTGTTGTATCTGAAGGTGAGTTAGGCAGAGAGCTAGCCGCTTATTTGATGGAGTTTCTTCCCTATGAAGAAAAACAAGTCAGTATCGTTAATATGGTACGCCTGTGTTTGCAAGGTGAGTTAATCACCCAAGATGAAAAAGAAAAACTCTGGACCCGCGCCAAACGTCGTAACCCTTTTTATGTGGGTTTTTTACATGCCGACCCTAAACAAATCCCACTCGACAAGCCTTGTTGTGAAAACTATGAAAAACTCTGCGAAACACTAAACCCGCTAATCCAAAGCAATAATATTTACGCACAAACGTTATCTAACTTGCTCAGCGAGCATGGCCAGCGCTGGCTAGAAACGATTAAACTCTCGCTAAAAAAACCGGTTGATCAAGATGTCGTGATTTCATTGTTTATCGCTATTGGCAAATATTTTGATTTACCATTACATACCTTACGGCTAGATAACCGTGGTACGCGATCTATAGATATTGCGATTGAACACAGCCAAGAAATTTGTAAGCACGCTGATAATGATCAACTCAAAGCGTTACTCGACACACTAGATAAAGATCACCATACTCTAGTCGAAGCAATGCTAGTTTTAGCTCAAATGGGAGAACACACGCTTATCCCTATTTTTAGCGGTAATGAATCAGTCGGAACAGTAATGCGTAAACGATTATTACCTTTGACTAAACCTCTTTTAGAAAAAATAGAATTATTGGGCACCTAGTCGCCTACTACTAATTTCTAACTCTACTCCAGCGTAGGTGTTTCATGAAGAAAATGGATTATCTGGAAGAGTCCATAATAACAGGAATGTGCAACTATCGTGAAAGTCATAACGGTCTAATACTACACATTCTGTTAGCCAAAGAGCCCCACGCATCTATTTTACTTTTCAACTGCGCTCTGAATACCGCCACCTAGACTAGCACCTAAAACACCGCCAGTTACACCGCCTATAACAAGCCCACCGAATGTTAAACTATCCGTATTATCTGAAACCCCACCACCCGAAGCCAATAGACCAAACATACCCCCTATCATTCCACCAACTAAAGCACCTGCTGTACCGCCGACAGCCGAGCCAACAGTGAGTTGTTTATTACTACACCCCATGGTGAGTACGCTAATTAAAACTAACATCAAGACCTTCTTATACATTTGGCTCCCCTTTTCAATTACAATTAATCAACTAAACTGATTTTATCTTTTTCAATTAAAATCAATTTCCGTTTATACAAAGCACCCAACGCTTTTTTATAACTTTTTTTACTCACCTTAAATTGCTGATAAATCTCTTCAGGCGGGCTTTTATCGGTTAATTTACTCGTTCCACCTTGATTTTTTATAAAGTGTAGTATCTGATTCGCCAATGAACCACGAGTTTTTTCTGAAGCGAGCTGTAAACTTAGATTGATTTTTTTATCCCCACGCACTTCTTTTATAAAGCCTTTTATTTTATCGCCAATTTTTAGCGTTTGAAAAACCTCGTTCTTAAACAGCAAGCCTTGGTAAGTACTGCCTATAACAGCTTTATAACCTAGTTCAGATTCTGCATAAATCAATAAGTCAACGGCTTGACCCTCCTTATGATAATGGCTTTCTTCAATTAGAAACTTGTCCAACTTTGACGACGCCATGATTCTGCCTGAGTGTTCATCTAGGTACAGATGCACCACATACGACTCACCTACTTTCATCGGCATTTCTTGCTCGGCATAGGGGACAAATAAATCCTTCATTAGCCCCATATCTAAGAAAGCACCAACTTTATTCACATCCACCACTTTAAGAAAGGCACATTCATCAACTTGAGCAAGCGGTTTCTCGGTGGTTGCAATAATACGGTCTTCTGAGTCGAAATAAATAAACACTTTTAACAAGTCATCGACTTTAAGGTTTTCTGGTTCGTAGCGTTTAGGTAATAATATTTCCTCCAAATCAAAGCTTTTCTTATTAGAACCCGGCGATAAATATGCACCGAAAGGCAGGCGTTTAACCACTCTTAGTACATTGGTTCGCCCTACTTTAACCCGTTTAAAAAGGTGCAGTACATCGTTACTTCTCTCTTTTTCTAATGACTGTTCAGCGCTACTTACCATGTCATCAACTAACTCAGAGCCATCTGTTACAGATTTTCTTGATGATATAGAGTTATGAGAAAGTGGTTGCGAGGTTTTTTGAGACGATTGCTGAACAGGAGTTTTAAGCTTTTTATAAAACGAGCTTCCTGATGTATTTTTATCCGTCATTACTTTCATCCGTTTTAGGAAACTTACGCGTATACAGTGATGCACCAGAGGGCGGCACTTTATTTGTCTTATTATTAACAACAGCAGGACTAGACTCATTAAAATCTATCTTTTTAGATTTAACGTTGCCTGTCGGTACGCTTTTTACAGGCTTATCCTTTCCAAGAGCCTTATTATCTGTTGCTTCTTTTTTTAACTCTGTAGGCTTACCGTAATAGGAGCTAGACCCCTGAGCATTTTCAACTCGTTTCTGCTGTTTTTCTAGTTTCTCTTTATTGCGTTTGGCTACCGCCTTTTCTTTAAATTTATCTTTTTTAGCCTTGGATTTTTCTCTTTCTTGCTGCATTTTTTCTTCTTGTTTTGTTTGTTTTAGCTTGGCCTTTTTATTCATTAATGCAGGGCGCTTTTTAGCTTTTCCTTTTTTCTTATTTTTACTTCGCACCAAAGGCTCTGGCGCATTCATAGAGGCCTCAAAGCCTTTAATTTGTTCACGTTCTAAACGAATACCGTTACGTTTTTCAATCACAGTAAAGTGTTGATAATCATTGTGAGAAATTAAAGAAATCGCCATCCCCGCCTCACCTGCTCGCCCAGTTCGACCGATACGATGAATATAATCATTAGGTGAACGCGGAAGCTCGTAATTAATCACACAAGGAAGCTGTCCTATATCAATACCACGCCCTGCCACATCCGTTGCAATTAATACCCGTGTTTTGCCTTCCTTAAATTCACTCAAGGCACGTGCACGCGCGTTTTGTTGTAAGTTACCGTGCATGGCAACCGCACTAATTTCCCGTTTTTCTAGCTTTTTAACTAAATTATCACAACTACGTTTTGCGCTACAAAAAACCAGTACTTGCTTCCAATCATTTTGTTTTAATAAATGTGCGAGCAAATCATTTTTCTTATCATGATTTACGGTAATCACGCGCTGGGTAATAGTCACATCATCATATAAATCATCGACATTTATAATCTCAGGCTGATTCATAACTTTACGCACCAGCTTTCGAATACTGGCAGGAAAAGTAGCGGTAAACATGAGGTTTTGACGCTTACTTGGCATCAACTTAAAAATAGATTCAATCTCTTCTTGAAAGTCACCCTTCATCAAGCGATCAACTTCATCCACAACCAAGGTTTTAACTTGATGCAGTAAAATTGCATTATTTTTTTCCAGGTCTAACAAGCGACCTGGGGTAGAAACCAAAATATCCGCGCCACCACGTAACGCCAGCATCTGCGGATTAATTTTAACCCCACCATAAACACTTAAACATCGTACCCGCTCTTCAAAATCAGCTGAGAATTTGTCAAACTCTTCTCGAATTTGAATCGCCAGTTCACGTGTCGGCACCAACACCACGCAGTCAACGACATTACCTTTTTGCTTTGGTTTACTTTTACTGCGACGACGAATGATTTTTTCTAATAGCGGTAAAACAAAAGCGGCTGTCTTCCCAGAGCCTGTCTCGGCGCGCGCTAAAACATCCTTCCCATCCAAGACCGCAGGTATAGTTTCTAACTGAACATCGGTGGGTTTTTTATAGCCGGCTTCTTGAATCGCACTATAAATAGTTGAGGATAGGGTTAGGGAAGAAAAGTCGGGCTGAGTTTGTTTTTTCATGATATGCAGTAAGGCTAGAACAATCGCTGTAGTTTATCGGAAATAGAGTTTTCCTGTTTGGTTTTTCATACTCAAATGCGTCTTATTTTTTTATCTGCAAATAAACTCTCATGCTATTATCCAACGATGCTTACCCTACACACAAGTAATCGCTTAGAACAACTCAGCCAGCAATTTTCTGATTCGATACAAACACCTTTGGGCGATGTTTTAGCACCCGAAGTGGTCGTCGTCCAAAACTCTGGCATGGCACGTTATTTATCGCTACAACTGGCTGACAGGCAGGGCATTAGTGCCAATATGGATTTTTTGTTTCCTGCCGAATTTATGTGGCAGTTGCTTAAAAGTATATTGCCAAACCTCTCAGATGAAGACCCTTCTGCCCCCGCTGTTACCCGCTGGCGTTTGCTGGAGCTATTACTTAATGAGATTTCAGCAGATGACAAAACATTTCCAGAACTTGCCCATTACATCAACAGCACTGAATCGGCATGGGATTTATCGCTTGTGCTTACTGAGATGCTGGATAAAATTTTGTTTTATCGGGATGATTGGGTACGTGACTGGGAAAACCACGAAAGTGCCTTAAATAATCAGCCCACCCAAAAGTGGCAAGCCCGTTTATGGCAGAAGTTATTTAATGGTCAGCAAATTGATCATTGGTTATCTTTGCAAGATCAATTTGTTCAAGCAATTCATCAGCCACAAAATAAAAACCTGCTACCGCAACGTGTTTCATTCTTTTCCTTATCCGCACTCTCCCCTGGTTATATCCGCCTCCTCGGTGAGATGGGCAAGGTCATGGAGATAAATTTATTTATCGTTAACCCCTGCCCTGAAGCTTATTGGGGCGATATTGAATCGGAAAAGTCAATCAGCAAAAAGCCGATAGAAGAACAACCCTATTTTGATTCTGGTAATGCGCTACTAGCATCGATGGGCAGACAAGGACGTGACTTTATCGATCAATTGCAAAATCTCGATGAATGCCATTTTGAAGAAAACAATTTTGAGCAAGCACCCAACTCATTATTAACACAAATTCAACAGGATATTTTTAATCTAACTCCTGCGCAACACAATATAGAATGCAGTAAAGATGATAACTCAATACAGTTTCACGCCTGCCACACAGCCATGCGTGAAGTTGAAGTGTTACATGATCAACTGCTTAATTGCTTGCAAAATAATCCAGAACTAGCACCGTCTGATATTATTGTGATGACGCCAGATATTGAAAAGTATGCAGCATATGTTGATGCGGTTTTTTCTGCACATTCTCAGTCACAGACAAACTCCACGAATAAAAAGCACCTCAAGCTACCTTTCAGTATTGCTGATCAAAACCCTGCTCACGCTCAACCGACGATAGAAGCATTCCTTAAAATTTTAGATTTAATCGATAAGCGTTTTGATGCTGAATCTGTCTTTGAATTATTGGACTATGACTCAATTCGTGACAAGTTTGAGCTAACGCAAGACGACGTTTTATTTTGCCGAGAAATCGCTAGGTCGACCAATATACGCTGGGGAATCAGCGCCAAAACACGCAAAAATAACAACCTGCCTGATACAAAAGAACATACCTGGCGCTATGCCTTTGACCGTTTACTATTGGGTTACACCCTCGCAGGTGATGATTTATTTATCGCTGATCCCTCTAAGCCTTTGGATGATTTACCGGTACTGCCATTCAGTGATATTGAGGGTAATCAAGCTCAAACTATTTCGCGGTTCATACAGTTTACCAATTGCCTTTTTAAACTTGAAACGTTTACAGCACATGAACAAAGCTTGGATAAGTGGCTGGACTTGTTTAATCAATTTATTCGTTCTCTATTTGCGGATGAGTCACAAAACAGACTCCTTTTTAATGCCCTTGATAAATTACGCCAACAAACGAAATTAGCTGAATTTTCGCAGGGAAATGCTTCGCAAAATGACAGTTCACCACAAGATAACCCACCACCTGCCATCACCCTGCCCTTTAGCCTTATTGGTAAAATTCTCAAACAATCTTTAACAGAAATTAGCGGCAACGAAAGTTTTATGGGCTACGGCATCACTTTCTGTGCTTTAGTGCCGATGCGTAGCGTGCCGTTTAAAGTGGTCGCACTGCTAGGCATGAATGATGGTGAATACCCACGCCAAGACCGTAGCATGAGTTTTGATTTAGTCGCACAAACACCGCGTAAAGGTGATCGCTCTCGGCGTAACGAAGATCGCTATTTATTTCTAGAGTCAGTACTTGCTGCCCGTGAAAAACTAATCATCAGTTATATTGGACAAAGCGTTAAAGACAATACTTCAGTACCACCATCAACCTTGGTTAGCGAGCTTCTGGATGAGGTTTGCATTTATACAAATTCTGAAACACAAGACTGGATTTGTAAGCATCCTTTGCAAGCATTTAGTCAACACTATTTTGATAACAGTGATGCACGGCTATTTTCATATAACACAGCCTATACTAAAATAAAAAACACCAAAAAAGTACCATCCCAAGTCTTTATCAACCAGCCCTTAGAAAACTTAAGCGATGACAAAAAACAACTACATTTAAGTGAGCTGATTCGCTTTTATCAGAGCCCTGCACGGGTATTTTTAAAAGAGCGTTTTTCAATTAGTAATTTTGACAAAGAGTTAGTACTACCAATTCGTGAACCGTTTGAAATCGAAGCATTTAAAGACCGTGATATTCGCCAAGAAATTTTCGATAAAACATACTTGAAAGCCCACGCAATTGAAGACTGTACAGAAGAAAGCCTACACCATAATACTTTGCTAAACCTTCGAGCAAAAGGACTATTACCCTATGGCGATATTGGTGAGCAGCTTTATGAACGTGAATTCAATACTATCCAACACTATATTAAGCAGTTACCCGAACCGGATGATTTACCTAACCAGCCCTTTAAACTTGAATTTAATGATAACTTTACCCTGCAAGGTGAACTCACTAACTTGTCACCTGCAGGGCGGATGATCCAGCAAGTTTCAACAGCCTATGCAGGTGACTACATCAACTTATGGTTAAATCACTTAGCGCTCAACGCCGTGCAAACCAATAATACTACACAAACAAATAGTACTCCTGCAGAAACCCGTTTTTATTCACCCGAACTCAATTTTAAACTCAACAAAGTTGGTAATGCACACCATATTTTACAACAGCTAATTGATTATTACTGGCAAGGCTTACATTATCCGTTGCACTTTTATGCAAAACCCGCATTTAAGCAATACGTTAACAAAAAAGAAAACAGCGGGGTTTCTGAAGCTTTAAAAGCTTGGGACAATAGCCACTTTGGTAATAGTGAGGCACAAAAATTTGAACACTGGCTACTATACCGAGCTTATTCTAATGACGAACTTTTTAATGATGAATATGAAGCAATTAGCGAGTTAATCATGGGAGGTTTATTTGCACACTATGAAGCTACCTAGAAAGCCTGTCATGCAATAAGCGAGAGCCTAGCAGCCCTAAATCAGGCTAATAAAATGCGACCGCCTAGTTTTATTAAATATAAAAAACCAAAAAAGATTAAAAAAACTCCATACAATCATTTATTTATAGTCTAAAATATAGAAGTGATGTCACAAGAAACATGAATCATCTCATGATCTTGTAACGCAGTTTCACCATACACATAAACGACCAAAGGAAGGTATTATGAAAAACGATAACAAAACCCCAACGCTTGACCGTCGAGGTTTCCTAAAAGCTTCTGTAGCAACAGGGCTGGCCGCATCATCCCCATTCTTCATTCAGAATGCATTTGCCAAAGGCGAGACCTTTAGAAATGCCCCAAAAGCTGGCGCTAAAACAATCACCTTAGGCTTTAACGTACCACAAACCGGTGCTTACGCAGATGAAGGTGCAGATGAGCTTCGTGCATTTAAATTGGCAGTTAAGCACTTAAACGGCGAAGGCGACGGTGGTATGATGAATACCTTTAAACCTTCAGCATTAAAAGGCAACGGCGTTTTAGGTAAAAAAGTTGCTTTCGTAACCGGTGATACACAAACAAAATCAGATGCAGCGCGTGCATCAGCAAAACGTATGATCGAAAAAGACGGCGTTCTAATGATCTCTGGCGGTTCATCATCAGGTGTAGCAATCGCGGTACAAGGTTTATGTCAGGAAATGGGCACCATGTTCATGGCAGGCTTAACGCATTCAAATGACACAACTGGTAAAGACAAACGTCGTTATGGCTTCCGTCATTTCTTTAACGCAAAAATGACAGGTTCTGCGCTTGGCCCAGTACTAAAAGAAGAGATGGGTACTGACCGTAAAGCGTACCACCTAACTTCTGACTATACATGGGGCTGGACTCAGGAAGAGTCAATCAAAGAGACCACTGAAGGCCTTGGTTGGAAAACTGTTAAAACCGTTAAAACGCCAGTTGGCGCAGGTGACTTCTCACAGTACATTACCCCTATCTTAAACTCAGGTGCTGATACTTTAATACTTAACCATTACGGTAAAGATATGATCAACTCACTGACTCAGTCAGTTCAGTTCGGTCTACGTGATAAGCAAGTCAACGGTAAAAACTTTGAAATCATCGTTCCTTTATACTCTCGCTTAATGGCGCAGGGAGCGGGTAAAAACCTACAGGGTATTTTAGGGACTACTAACTGGAACTGGGCGCTAACTGATGAAGGCTCTAAAGCATTCGTTAAATCATTCGGTAAAGAGTACGGCAACCCACCTTCACAGGCGGCGCATACGTGTTACGTGCAGACACTACTTTACGCAAATGCCTGTGAAGTTGCTGGCACCTTCTACCCACCTGAAGTTATCAAAGCATTAGAAGGCTTTAAATTTGATGGCATGGGTAATGGTAAAACAGAATACCGCGCTGAAGATCATCAGTGTTTCAAAGATGTTCTTGTAGTACGTGGTAATGAAAAACCAACATCACAGTTCGACTTACTAAAGATTGTTAAGCAAGTACCTCGCTCTGCGGTCGAGTATGATGCAAAAATCTTTGGTGGTGATTTAGGCCCTTACAAGGTTTAATCTTAGCCATTAAAGAAACCATATCGTCAGCTCTGACGATATGGTTTCTTTTGCTTTAAACTGAGACAATTTTTTAAAAAACATTCTTTCCCCATGACACATAAATATGCTTAAGACTCTATAAAGAGTCTTTAAATATATTACCTTAGAATGTTTTTTTAAGAACTCGCTTAACCCGATGTAATACTCGTTCAAAAAGGAAAACTGCTTATGGATGCTATCCTTATCCAAATACTTAACGGCCTTGATAAAGGTGGTGCTTATGCCTTAATTGCTTTAGGTCTAACACTGACCTTCGGCACTTTAGGCGTAGTCAATTTTGCGCACGGCGCATTGTTTATGCTCGGTGCTTTTTGTGCCGTACTCTTCAATAAATTACTTACATTCTCAACGAAAGTAAAAGATGAAAGCATTACCTTTTTTGACGCTTACAAAGAACAGCCTTATTTAGAGCTATGGTTCGGTGACCTTGGAACAACAATCATCGACTATTCCGTGCCACTTTCAATTCTATTCGCTATCCCTGTCATGCTATTGATTGGCGTAATTATGGAACGTGGCTTAATCAAGCACTTTTATAAACGCGAACATGCTGATCAAATTCTTGTCACATTTGGCTTGGCGATTGTTATTCAAGAGATCATTCGCCACTTTTTTGGTGCCAACCCGATTCCTATGCCACCGCCTGAAATTGTTTCAGGTAGTGCACCACTCGGTGCCATGCTTGGTTTAAATGAAAATCTCGTTTACCCTTGGTGGCGATTAATTTATTTGGCCTTTTCTCTACTTATTATTGGCGCTGTATTTGCTTTTCTAAAATTCACCACCTTTGGCATGGTGGTACGTGCGGGAATGGCGGATCGAGAAACGGTTGAGTTACTCGGTATTAATGTACAAAAACGCTTCACCATTGTGTTTGGTATCGCTACCGTTGTTGCAGGGCTTGCAGGGGTGATGTATGCCCCTATACTGCCACCTGACTACCATATGGGAATGGACTTTTTAGTACTCTCATTTGTCGTCGTTGTGGTAGGTGGCATGGGTTCCCTCGGTGGTGCCGTACTGGCTGGTTTTATGCTGGGTTTATTACAATCATTCGCTTCCATGAATGAAGTCAAATCAATCCTACCAGGCATCGACCAAATTATTATTTACCTCGTTGCAGTTGTTATCCTACTCGTTAGGCCACGTGGGTTAATGGGACGCGAAGGCGTCTTTGAAGATTAGGATAAGGTCATAGATATGTTTAAAAAAATACTCGCCAGTAACCCACTTATCATGCTAATTTTTTCAGCAGTAGTTTTATCTGCCCCTATTTGGCTTGCACCATTTGGTGCGAATTACCCTGATTTATTACAAAAATTTGCCATTTTTGGTATTTTTGCGGTCGGCTATAACATCCTCTTTGGACTGACAGGCTACCTGTCTTTTGGTCATGCTACCTTTTTAGGTATCGGCTCTTATACCGCCGTTTGGTCGTTTAAATTACTCACCATGAATATCTTGCCGGCAATCGTATTAGCGATGATAGTTTCAGGCTTGTTTGCTGTTGTGATTGGTTATTTAAGTTTACGCCGGTCGGGAATTTACTTTTCAATTCTAACCTTAGCATTCGCGCAAATGGCGTACAGTCTGGCCTACTCTGTTTTAACACCTATTACTAACGGTGAGACGGGTTTGCAAGTCAGCCAGCAGGACCCACGTGTGCTTGATGCTATGGCAGGTATTGCAGTTACCGATGGAATCCCTTCCACCAACCTTTTTGGCGCGCTAATAAAATCCCAAGGTGGCTATTACGGTTTTTACGTTGCCGCCGTTTTGTTGATTATTGCCTTTTACATCTCATTAAAAATCTTCCGTTCCCCGTTTGGAATGAAGCTGCGGGCAATAAAATCTAATCAAACACGGATGAAATATACCGGCTTTAATACCAAACCTTACTTGTTAACTGCCTTTGTTATCTCTGGCATGTATGCCGGATTAGCAGGCGGGCTATTAGCTTCAATCGACCCTTTGGCAGGGGCAGAAAGAATGCAGTGGACAGCCTCTGGCGAAGTAGTATTAATGACTATTTTAGGTGGCGTAGGTACTTTAATAGGTCCACTACTTGGCACTACATTAATTAAATACTTCGAAAATATTTTCTCCGCATTAAATGACTCAGAGCTACATTCGATGTTTAGTTTTATGCCAGAAGGCCTACAAAATATTATGGTTACAGTCGTAAGCCCCTTTGTGGGTGAAGGCTGGCACTTAACCTTAGGTTTAGTGTTTATGATCGTCGTTATCTTTTTACCTGGCGGGATCATGCAAGGCTTAACGCATCTATTTAATTTTGTTAAACGCCTCGTTGGACTTGGTGGGTCAAACAAAGTAATCGACAATATGGCTGCCAATGACACTCCTAATAACACCCTTAACAAACACAAGGGAGAAGCCTAATGAGCATCATTCTTGATATTAGCAGTGTTAATAAAACCTTTGGTGGATTGCAAGCGCTGAACGACGTAAACCTGAAAATCGAAGAAGGTGAAACTCACGCAATCATCGGCCCGAACGGCGCAGGTAAGTCAACCTTACTCAATTGCTGCATAGGACGCTTAATCCCCGACAGTGGTTCCGTCACCTTTAACGGGCAAAACATGATCGGCATGCAGCCTCATGATATCAACCATGCCGGTATGGTACGAATTTTTCAAACACCTGAAATATTTCCTGACTTAACCTTATTACAAAACGTAATGGTTCCCGCTCTGGCAAAGCGTGATGGCACCTTTAAATTTAACCCGTTTAAAAGTCTATCAGCCGAAAAAGCCATCCTTGAAGAAGCCCATGCAACATTGGCTGACTTTGAACTGGATAAGTTTCATGACCAACTCGCCAATAGCATATCTCGCGGAGACAAACGCAGGCTTGAGCTTGCAATGGGAATCATCCAGCACCCTAAGCTATTACTGCTAGATGAGCCCACTGCGGGTATGGCACGGCATGACACGAATCGCACCATTGACTTGCTCAACAGCGACAAAATGCAAAATATGACCAAGGTTATTATTGAGCATGATATGCACGTGGTTTTCAGTTTGGCTGATCGCATTAGCGTTTTAGTACGCGGAAATATCATCACCACCGGTACGCCTGAAGAAATTAAAAATGACCCAAAGGTAAAAGAAGCCTACCTTGGCGAATCTGATGAGGGAGAATCAGAAGATGAGTAAACAAAACATCCAACAAGTACCCCCTGTTACCAACAAAGGCTCAGCCCCTGCGTTTTTCTCATGTTGGGATATTCATTCCTACTATGGTGAAAGTTACATCGTGCAAGGTGTTAGCTTTGACATTCGCGAAGGTGAAGTAGTCGCGTTACTGGGACGAAATGGTGCGGGTAAAACATCAACGCTCCGTTCAATCGCACGCTTAGATGACCCAGCCGTCACTCACGGTGAAATCTGGCTAGATCATAAGCCCCTACACAAAATGACCGCTTATGAAGCAGCGCAAAATGGCGTTGCCTTAGTACCAGAAGACCGCCGAATCATCGCAGGCTTAAGCGTACACGAAAACCTAGAACTGGCTCAAATAGCACCACCGATGGGCTGGAGCATCGAACGCATTTACGAACACTTCCCACGCTTAGCCGAACGCCGTAACCAAATGGGAACCACCCTATCCGGCGGCGAGCAACAAATGCTTGCCGTTGCACGCGCCCTAGCCCGTGATATTAAATTACTATTGCTCGATGAACCTTACGAAGGACTAGCACCGGTAATCGTACAAGAAATTGCCAGCATCGTAGATGAAATCAAAAAACATGGCATTACCACCATTATCGTCGAACAAAACGCCGTAGCCGCATTACGCCTAGCAGACCGCGCACTTATTTTAGATATGGGGCAGATTGTTTTTGATGGAACAGCTAAAGAAGTTTTGGATAATGAAGAGCTACGCCATGAGTACTTGGCAATTTAGTCAGCTTCCCATTCGGTTTTATGAATGGTGAACTGAATTATTAGAACGAACGCAGTGAGTCGTTAGTGAGCTTCCCATCAGCAGAGCTGATGGTGAACTCAATTATGTCGGCGTCTTCTTGCGACGTGTGCAATGAAGTATTTGATCACATTAAACCAAACTACGTAGTGACTCCCAATTCTTAGTACTATTTACAACAAATAACTCAATTAGGCCAGACCCCTTTGCCGATGTTGTGCAATAAGTATGTAATAACAACCAAACTACACTTTATCTTTCAAAAAACTTACAAAACCCTGCACTGAGATTAATAAATGAACAAACAGATGCCAATAACCATAAAAGCTGCTGCAGTTGCTTTATTAAGTTCTCTCATAGCAGCACTCATTGGGGCTTATTTTGATGGTATAGAAGTTGAAGAACTTGGTTTCGATGACCCTATAACGCTCGTAATAAATATTGTTTGGGCCATTGTTATTGGCTGGATCATTTGGGACTTATATAGAGCAAGAAGCATCAAGTGGTCACTCATCCTAATCGGAGGAATTCAACTTACTTCAATTGTTTGGAATTATATAGAGTTTAATTTTAGCTATTCACAACTCTTTTATATAATAGAGTTCCTTATGTTTGTTATCACTTACATTTTTACAAGTAGTAAGCCAAGCAAAGAATGGTTTGCCTCAAAGACAACTGCTACAAAATCGTCAGGCAACCCACGCCCCCAAAAATAACTACTCGACAAAAACATTAACAGAATAAGGCGATAACACAAAATCGCCTTTCCCTAATTCAACCCAACTGGTTTCTCGTTGTATGAAGTCATTTTCAGCATCCCAAAGATTCCACGATAATTTAGAAGGTAGCCAATGCTCAAAATACAGTTTAACCCTTTGAGGCTTCGCTGTACGATTGATTAAACTAAACGAATGCACGCTCCTAGTTTTATTAAACACGGCATAACTCGTTACCTTTTTTGCTTGTTGGGACTGACTGCTGACCAAGTCACCATGAAATGATTGATTGAATATTTCATAGAGATAGGAGCTTCCAGTGCGTGTATCCCCATCCAGCAGTGACATATCACTGTAAGGAGCCATCGCCCAATACAGTGAAGCATCTGCACCTGCGCTAATGCTCTCTGTAAGTATTAATGCATCATAAACTGCACCTTGATAAGATTGAACCCTTGGGCTTCCTTGATGAGAAATATTGTATTCAGTGAGATAGATGGGTAAGTATGTATTCTCCGAAAACATAGCCGTGGCAAAAATCGCATTCACTCTGGTGCGAAGTTCAGCTAGGTCAGTGGTGGCGAATTGAGCAATATCATAGGCATTCTCTAAACTATTAGAACCATCCCCTGCATAGGTATGTGCAGTTATAAAATCAATATCGGGATAAGCTTTATCGACTAAGGCAACAAGAAAATCAACATTAACCCATGCTGTTGCTGGCCACCTACTTTAATACTTGGATCTACTGCTTTCATTGCTACTGAAGCTGTTTTGATGAGTATTGCCACTTGGCTAACAGATAGTCCTGGATAGCTAAAATCAGACTCTCTCTCATTGGGTATTTCCCAATACTTTATCCCCAACCCATGTTCAATATTGACGGTTCTAACCAAGTCAGCGCAAAACTTGGCAAAAGCTTTTGGGTCACGGTAATCATTTTCACCTTGTGGGCCACTGGGGACATTTATCATCACAGTGTAGCCATCCTCTACGAGCGGTCTCAATGCTTGGTTAATTTTGGTTGAATCCCACACACCATTTTTTTGCCATGCTTCCGGGCTATCCCCAAGCATTCCCCAGCCGTGCAAACAAATGAAGCCCTTTTTTTGGGTAATGGATTTCAGGTTACTCATGAATGTTAAGTTATTAGAATATGCAGGAATAAAATTTGCGGGACTATTAATACCATAAGCATACAAAGGCACTTTACGAACGACTCTCTCCCAATCTATATTTATTTTAATGACATTAGTATTGGGAGGAGTAATTTCAGCGTTAGAGCCGCTGCTACCCCCACAGCTAGAAAGCCATAGAATGCTAACAAATAATAGCGTCACCTTTATAAACTTGATCAGGCTTTCCTTAAAGGAGAGCCTGATCAAGTCCCATAAATTATGGCAACGCCAAAAACTCAGAATCAAGGCATAGTTACGCGGAATGCTTATTGCCTTGTAAGTAACTATAACAAAGTGTCTGGGTTTTTGGCTAAGCCCCGTTAGGGCTGGTTTACAAGGCATCAACTCCGTTGTTATGATTTTTGTGAAGGGAGCAACCATTCTCAAAAACCATGCCTAGGATTTGATACCTTGTAAACCAGCAGAATTTTATGGGACTTGATCAGTCTCTCCTTAAAGAACATGTTAAATTTTATCTAGCATATTCATCATATCTCATTTTTTTCATGCAAAACTCTAAATAGAGATTTTCGCCTCATAAATAACCCGCCAAGAAAAAGTAAGCTGATAGTTGCGAATACTCCTCCTCCACTATTACTATCAGTTGGCTTATTATCCTTCATATGATCAGCTAAAACTGCCATTTGAGGGCGGTCATTACCATTTTTAGGTTCAAGTGTGAAAATATCCTCACCCCACCAAGGGCCAGCTGCCCAATATGTCCAGCCTAACCACAGGTCTTTATTTATATCTAAATACTTAAGCATATTATCCAAACCATTTAGACAGGTGGTGTTACGCCCACCAGAAAAT
This sequence comes from Thiotrichaceae bacterium, assembly GCA_026989145.1. Taxonomy (GTDB): domain Bacteria; phylum Pseudomonadota; class Gammaproteobacteria; order Thiotrichales; family Thiotrichaceae; genus Cocleimonas. The sequence continues at coordinate 30,988 of JALSJU010000070.1, read as the reverse complement.
TCACCGAGAAAACCACGTTGGTTATTTTCACGAAGCCATGTTGTAAACTCAACAAGTCGCTCCGCACCAACAGTTTCATTGACACATTGATCCGATGTCCCAGATGAGTCGACATCTTGATACTGGTGTACTTCAAAAGCATAGTTATTAGCAGGATCAACAATATCTTTTAGCACAATGCCATTGGGTGTGCCGTAACTATTATCATTCCAAGAGTGCGCCCCTGTCCATGCATTGCCAGGAACTAATATTAGATTCGTTGAACCTGTCGCTCGGATTGCAGAAATTGCAGCATTGGCATTATCTCTCCACAGTTCTGAGGGCATGTCATGAGGTTCATTCATCAAACCGAAAATAACTTTATTATTATTTTTAAATTGATTGGCTAACTTTGCCCAGAAGTCTGTAAATGCCCCTACAGGTAGCGCACCTAAGTCACCATCAATGCCAATAATCTCATCATAATAACGCGCACTATTGTGTGGATCTAAAATAACGGTAGCCTGCTTTGAGTTAGCATAGTTTACAAAGTCTTTTATCCTAGCTATTCTTCCATATTTAACGGACCGTTCTGATCATTTTGTAAGCGCTCCCAGAGAAACGGTAGACGAAAAATATTCATTCCTTTACTAACAAAATAATTAACCTCTTCGTGAGTTGGATAAGTGTAGTGTGTACCGAACGTGCCTGGCCTAGTTTCATAACCAAAATCAGCTCCTGCAAGATTAACGCCTTTGTATTGCGTTTCTGCAAATACGCTGCTTAGCCCCATCACTGGGAATAACAGAATAAGCAAAATCTTATTGAGAATATTCATGTTTAGCTCCTTTTTTGATGTCGTACTTAGCTTTTATTAAAATCAGTAATAACATACTAAGCCATCCTAAACCGAAAGAACCACCGGTTGCGTTAGAAATAACAGACCGCTGTTCTTTGCCAATTGAATCACTGCCATCCAAACAACTTACTCTAAACTCGTCATCAAGTAATAAGGGCATCATTAAGGTACTTAACTTGATATTTCGTGCTTCCTTACACAATTTATTTCGATGGGTTTCGGCGTTTTTTCCAGTCTTATACTTATCATCGTATTCAAGATTAAATACTGCTTTTCCTTGGTTGATAAAGGGAGCTAGCAGCTTACATTCATTGTATTGAAAACATTGCTCATTCACTGCAAAATCAAAGTGATCGACCAATGCTTCAATCTGATCAAGGTCATTTTTTAAGCCAACGGATAAGCCTCTATTGTGTGCTTCTTTTGCAATAAAACGATTATAATTAAGCTGATCTTGTGCGCTTATTGGCAAACCCGATTTATTTAAATAACCGTCCATATTATCTGGGTCTACCCCGCCACAGCCTTTTTGTTCGGCAAGGTCTAAACGGCGTTTCATAATCTCGCGGACATTATTGGATCGAATATCCAACCAGCGTTCACCCTGCCAACCGTCAAGTGTATTACCTAAATCAGACTCATTAAATTGATCAGCATCGACTCGCCAGTTTTCATAAGAACCGGCTGAAAAATAACAGATAACATTTTTTCCATGTGCTTGTAATTGATCAATTAAGGCTTCTGATGAATCATACAAATCAATGTCATACATTTCAGCTTCAGCGTAGTTAGTATTTACCTCGCCTTGTAATTGAATTTGCCATGTTGTCAAAGGCTTGGGCATAAACCATTCGTCTTCATTTTTTTTGTGGGGTCTTAGTAGGTTTAGCGGACTGAGCGCTAGTTCCCACATTTGCATCATCTCCTTTTTTATCAACGCTATATTCTGTTGCATAGGAATTACCCGTAACACCAAACGTCAATAGCAACACTAGCGTTAGGTCGGTCAACTTCTTTGTGAGTCTCATAAGTATATTTTCCTTAATTAATTTCGAGAAATTGAGAGCTGATTACCGTTAAGTCAATAAAAATGGCGATAAGTTCTGTAAAAATAAAATAAATCTATGAAAAGTAAAATTCTCCTAAAGCTTATTAAAAATTAGTCTATGCTTGTATATCGGGGCAATTAATATGCCTGTTATTTATTCTAAAACTTGAATAACCGAGCTGAGTTCCGGAAACGCCAAGTTTTCAAGTTCGAGGCATTTGTTTTTTTGCATAGTTATTCCTATGGTAAAAACAAGTAGCAAAGGAAGTAGAAACTTGACGAATATCCCCAAGCTAATATCGCGCGAGCTAGTAAGAGCGGCGAACCGCCTTTGGCACACCCGTGCCACTTTCAATAAAAGCATTAACCGCATCACCATAAGCCGTACGCTCATTACCCGACACCAGGATATCAGGTTCACCCGCGCTCCAGTTCCAAGCTAAGTTACCGATGGGGTAAGGGGATGATTGCGTTTTTAAGATCACCGCTTGTACATTCTCTCCCGCCCAATCTTTGCCCCACTCGCCAATAATTACGGGGATAATTCCATCAGCACTTTTCGGGCCACTTCGATAAACATTAATACCGCCAACCGGCCCCCATTGAGAGTCGATGCCATTCCACAGTGCTTGCTCCACTTCTGCGACGCTTGCCGATGGATTTGGCCACATGTAAAAATGCATATCCCAGATAACATTGTGCATCGCTGTAACAGTTAAACCGCCAGAACCAGCACCAGAATTTGGATAGTTAGGAACAACACCACCCTGAATATAGTTTGCATAAGTGAGAATTTCATCCGTAAAACCACCGCTGCGTGACAAGATACAAACGATATTGTTGTTCCCGGTACTTCGAATTGCATCGTAGGTTGCCCTAACATTTTGTACAATTTTTTCTCCTGGCGCAGCATCAGGCTCATTCAATGTACCAAACCACACATAGGGGTTATCCTTATAGCGCGTTGCAAGCGTTTTATAGGTATTAATCTGTCCCTGCGTCCAACTGAATTCACCAATAGTGCTATGATCTTCTAGCAAGACAACAATACGGCGTAAGGTGGCAGCGTTAACAAAGGCAGACAGAAACGAGTCATCAACAGCGGTTGACGACCAAAATAGATTATTAGGAACATCGTCTTGATAGGCGTATCGAATCATATTGATTTTTGGAAATAGCTCTACGATCTGTTTGACGGCTTCTGCCCCTTTGGTGGGGGTGTCATTTGGATAGAACGTATCGTTATAAATATTGATGCCTCTGGCGATAAAATCACTGCCATCCGGCGCGATAATTCTTCCATTTGAGATACTAAACGAACCATTGGCTATTGATGAATTTTTGCTGCTATTCGATTGGCAAGCCGAAAAGCCAAGAAAAAGGATAAGTAAATAAAGAGAATTTACCAGAGTTCGCTTTAGGACTTTCATGGTGACATTCCATCCTATTCTAATTGTTTGTTTTGTCGTACGGCTAAAAAAACTACTACATCATATACCTAGTACAAATCCGTCATTACTGCAAGTTTCACTTCCATCTTTACCCCACCCGCTACTCTCGTAAATCTGCCAAATACAGCTGATACAAACTTGGCATCATTATTGTATTAATCGGCACATCCAGCTTCTGAATATCTTTAGCGAACACCATTGCGGAGTCCATAGTGGCCTCATCTAAAAACCGCGTCTCTACCTCAAAGTTAAAAGTGTTTGGCAATTCAATATCTCGCCTTGCTAGATTAAAACCCCAGTCGCCAAACGAAGGTACATTAATGTGGTAACTCAAAGTATCATCAAAAACAGCAGCCAGCGTGGTTTGAATACACCAAAAAGTACGTCGTGTAAAAAACGGGGAGGAACTTTGTGATACAAGCACGCCATTTTTTGACATGCGTTTACGAATCATCGTGTAAAACTCTTTTGAGTAAAGCTTGGTGATCGCCTCATTATGCGGGTCGGGCATATCAATAATTACCCGATCATAGAGAACACCTGCTTGATTAATGAAGGTAAATGCATCTTGATTAAAAATGGTTAAACGCGAATCTTCTAAGCTTCTTTGGTTGAGCTTAGATAAAATATTCAAGCGCTTACTAATGGAGGTCATTTCAGGGTCTATATCAACTAAGTGTATCTCTTTAACATCCTTGTATTTTAATAATTCACGAACTGCTAGACCATCCCCACCGCCTAAAATCAGCACCCTTTCCCGAGGCCCTCTCACCGACATTAAAGGGTGCACTAACGATTCGTGATAGCGATATTCATCCCGTGATGAAAATTGAATATGCCCATCGATGTATAAGCGGTGTTCATTAGTGGCAACTGATTTTGTGACGATTATTTTTTGATAAGGTGTTTGTTTTTTATAAATAATTTGATCAAAATAAAGATGTTTTTCGGCGTAGCTGGTGAGCTGAGTACCAAAAATTGTAAATGAGACGAGCAATGCTAATACTGCCAAACTTAAAAAAGTCAGTAAACGTGGGGAGCTAAGATATTCTCTTAAAAAATAAATATTGGTTAATGCCGTTAAAATGGTAATTAAGCCAACCGCAAAAGATGATTGAATCAAACCCAGTTGCGGCAATAAAAACAACGGAAACATCACCGATCCTATCAAAGCACCGATATAATCCAGCGACATGACATTAGCGATAGAGTCGCGGGTACTTTTTTTATCGGCTAAGATTCCCATAATAATGGGGATTTCCATGCCCACTAAAGACCCTATAATAAAAATTAGGCCATACATGGTTACGTCATACAAGGCGCGCAACATAGGGAAAGCCATCAACAACAGTAAACTACAGATGCCACCAACAAGGGCTATCGCAACCTCTATAAGAATAAAGTTTTGTACCAGATTATTTGGAAGTAATTTAGAAAGGTAGGAACCCACCCCCATCGAGAACATGAAAAAACCAATAGTCAGCGAGAACTGATAAACACTATTACCCAGTAAATAACTTGAAACGGTACTGATAATGAGCTGGTAAGCAATACCGCACAGCGCCACCACCAAGATAGAAATTAAAATAATGCCCGTTTGTTTTTTGCTAAGTCGAGAATAATCCTGCACTGCTTGATTCATAAAAAAGAATTCGGTTAAAAAAAGCGCTTAAAAAAATAAAGCCCACTGTTACAAAGTAACAGTGGGCTGCTTAGAAATAGTCTAATCGTTTACTTACCTGAAGCGTGACTACCAGAGCCAGCACGAGAACGTGCACTGGGTGATGACTTGCCAAAGCTAGATTTACCCGCTGATCGAGTTGCTGTAGCCTTACGGCTCGCAGGGTTTATCCCCGCACTTCGTTGCCCGCCAAGCATATTACCTAGCAACATACCCATAAAGAAGCCTGACCCTAAAAATGAATGCTCTTGCTCAACTACACCCGCTTCATTTGATGCAACAAGACGGTTGTTTTCCGCATCTGCTTCAACTTTGAATAAGTCTTTTTCTCCAGCATCTTTTTTGTTGTTTTTATTCGCATCGACAAAGGTTGAGAATGAACCATCTTTTTCTGCCTTAACACCCATTGGGCCATAAGCCGAAGTTAATGATGGGTCTTTGTTTAGGTTTTCCGCGTAGTTTTTTGAAAATGTATCCATCGCATTGTCTTTATTAACAGCCTTATTATCAGCAGTTACCGACTTATCCATCGATGACATGGTGTTTGATGCCACGCCCAAGGCACTATTCATAGCAGCCAGTGATGAGGTATTTTGGCTATCATTGCCGTTACAAGCACTTAGAAAAGCGACACTCAATGTCATACTGATTAAGCTAATGGTTAATTTTTTCATAGTAAATCCTGTTTAATGCACTGTTCTAAACATTAGAACGTATACGTAAAGTGTTGGTCATGTATACCATCCTCATAATAGTCTGGTAGTACACCTGATTTTTTAAAACCTGCTGCAATTAAAACTTCAGCAACGCCTAAATAATTTGACGGAAATGATAAAAAGACAGCTCGACCACCTTTATCCCTAACATCATCAAGCCCTATTCTAACATCTTCGATACTAAATAGCTGTTCACCTTCATCATCCCACGCAAAACTGTACGCATCATCGGTATCAGCAATTTCATAAACTGCTTTAAAATTTACCGTAACATTTTCTTGTGGGATGTCGCTTGCCATAATCATCGCTGGCACGTCGCTTAAACGTAAACTAAGCACAATTTGTGACTCGCCTTTATCATAATAATCTGGGTGCATTATTTCAATTTTAAAGCCCAATGATTGATACAAGTGCAAAGCAGCCGCATAAATTGCGCCATCATCACCCTCTTCTGGCGCATCATCTACATAGTCGCTGACGTTAACAAACAACATGCGCGCGTCTTTTTCTTTTAAATGTTCAATCAGTGCCGTTAGCATTTTTCGTCCATGGCCTTGATTAGCGTATTCCGCATCAACATAAGTCCACGATAGCCAGTAAGTTTGTTCACAGGCTGGGGGGGTTAAATAACCCGTCACACCAATTATTTCACCCTTTTCTCGAATCACAAATTGATCAAGACAACCGCCGATTGCTCGATAACCAGGTTCGGCTTCTTCAGCATCATCGTCATCTTGAGATTCGATAACGGCCAAAACCGCATCAATATCCTCTGTTTGCATTTCTTCGAGCAGCGTTGACATTTTATTTTTCAGTCTCTTTATTAGTGCTTAATTTAGTGTTAAGACTTGGCGGCACAACACCGCGTAAGTGTGTGCTAACCGTGGTGCTATGCGTACTAAAGGCTTTTTCAAAAACAGCAATCGCTTTTTCGGGGTGTGTTTCGCCGCACATAAAAATATCCAGAGCTGCGTAGTCGCGTTCTGGCCAGGTATGAATGCTAATGTGAGATTCAGCCAAAACAGCAACGCCCGATACCCCTCCGTTGGGTGTAAAATGGTGTAAATGGATATGCAGTAAAGTAGCGCCAGAAACCTGAATAGCTTCGCGTAACGCTGACTCAATATGCGCCAAATCATCTAAGCGACTTGCACCCCAGCAATCGAGAATAATATGCGTGCCCGCAAAACTTAAACCGTCTTTTTGTGTAAACAGGTCTTGCGGCTCATTGCCGTTGGTTTTACTCAACAACGACTTATCAACGAATGATGGCCACTGTTTGTTATGCACTTCATTCACCATGATAACTAATCTCTAAAATTGGTGAATTGTACCGGCACACCAATATTTTCTTCGCGTAGCATCGCCATGACTTTTTGTAAATCATCACGTTTTTTGCCAGTAATACGCACTTGATTTCCTTGAATTTGGGTTTGCACTTTAAACTTACCGGCTTTAATTAATTTGGTTACTTTACGCCCCGCATCACCATCTAGACCTTGTTTTAATAAAATCTTCTGACGAGTATTTTTTAACGAACCTTCAGGATCTTGAATATCCAAAGCGCCCGTATCAATTTTTCGTTTCACCAGTTTAGAACGCAACACATCACGCATCTGTTTTAACTGGAAATCACCCTCCGCCTTTAAGCTGATCTGTTCGTCATTAAGCTCAAAACTACAATCTGCACCTTTAAAGTCAAAGCGTGTACTTACCTCTCGATTCGCTTGGTCGATGGCATTTTTCAACTCGTGCATTTCAACTTCTGAAACTACATCAAATGATGGCATAGAAAACTCCCCGTTTTTAACTTTTTAACAGTTTAGGCATGATTAAGAATATGTTCAAGCAAGCCTTCTGAGGCAGACTGTACCATATCGAACACTTCCTCAAAACCATTTGCACCACCATAATACGGGTCAGGCACCTCGTCATTATCCCAATCCTTCGCAAAAGACATGAATAGGTGAAGCTTAGTTAAGTTAGATCCGCTGGCTAGATTTTTAAGATCTTCATAGTTAGAACGATCCATTGCAATCACGTAATCAAAGCGCTCAAAATCTTCAGCCACTGCCTTACGCGCACGCTGTGCTGACAAATTCACACCCCGAGAAAGCGCGGTAGACTGGGAACGGGAATCAGGTGATTCCCCAATATGGTAAGCATGCGTACCGGCTGAATCTATACTAATTTGATCGTACAAATTATGCTGCTTGACAACATGCCGAAATACGCCTTCAGCCGTAGGTGATCTACAGATATTGCCCATACAGACGAATAAAACAGATGTATTCCTAATATCATTCATATGACTTATTTCTCAACAGATTCTTTGAGATCATCATACCTTAATGGATTGTGACTGTTCTATCTTTTTAGTCGCAAGGCATTCATAACCACAACCAAGGAACTCATCGACATGCCAATCGCTGCCATCCAAGGTGCGACCCACCCCATCGCTGCAAGCGGTATTGCGAGAACATTATAAATAATCGCCCAAGCAAAGTTTTGTTTTACTATCGCTTGCATACGGCGAGACAGTGTAATGGATGATGGCAGTAAGGATAAATTCTCTGAAAGCAATATCATATCGGCACTAGCTTGGGCGAGTTGTGAGCCTGACCCCATTGCAATGGATACATCAGCGCCAGCAAGAACTGGGGCATCATTAACTCCGTCACCTATCATCGCAACCACCTCGCCTTGTGCTTGTAGCTTTTGCACATAATTCAGTTTATCAGCGGGTAATAACTGTGACTTTGCTTGCTGAATACCCAACGTAGCGGCAACACTGGCGACTGATTGGGCATTGTCACCACTTAACAAGCTTACTTTTAAGCCTTGTTTTTGTAATTGTTTAACTGCTTGTTTGGCTTCATCGCGAACCTCATCTCGCAAAGTAAACTCTGCGAGAAAACCTTTATTTGAGCCTAAAAAAATCTGGGTAGTTATGCCTTGTTGGCCTTTCTCTAGCAGGGGCTTAGTGATACTTGCTCTGGTACTATCTAGTTTATTACTTTTCTCATTCAATGCTTTAACAAATTCGTAAGAGCCTAGTCTAAAGACCTTACCTTGAAATTCACCCTCAACCCCACGTCCTGACTGCGTGGTTAGCTTTTCCATTTGTGTGGGCGAGTTAGAAAGCTTTGATAGTGCTTGCGCCAATGGGTGCTCAGAAGAGGATTCAAGCCCTGCGGCTAATGACCTGCATTGTTGCAAGCTCTCTTCACCCAACACTTTTGTATCAATCACTTTAAGTCGGCCGTGGGTTAGCGTGCCTGTTTTATCAAAAATAATATGGCTGACCTTAGCGAGAGTTTCTAAGGCATGACCACGAGTAGTTAGCACGCCTTTTTCTGTAAGATTCCCGGTGGAAGCCGTTAATGCCGCCGGTGTGGCTAACGATAGCGCACAAGGGCAAGTAATAACGAGTACAGATAATGCGATCCAGCATGCTTGAGTCGGCTCAACAAACCACCAATAAGCAAATACAGATATCGCAATCAATAACAACAACAGTACAAACCAGCCGGCACTTTTATCAGCAAATTTAGCCAAGTTAGGCTTCTCACTTTGGGCACGATCTAATAATCGGATAATCGACGATAGTTGAGTACTATCGCCCAGTTTCTTCACTTGTAGGGTTAATGGGCTTTCGATATTAACCGTACCTGCGATGAGTTTATCGTTCGTTTGTTTGGCTAAAGGCAAGCTCTCTCCTGTTAATAAAGATTCATTGACACTGCTCGTACCTTCAATAACAGCACCGTCTGCGGGGATAATTTCACCGGGCTTAATTAATACTTTGTCACCCAAAGCCAGCTCATTAGCAGCTATTACTGTCTGCACTGTTTGACCATCTTGCGTCTCATCAAGGCGGGTTGCAGTAGCAGGTAGCAACCTCACTAAGGCATCGGCCACTTGCCCTGCTTTGTGGCGAGCACCCATTTCAAGGAAACGACCTAGTAATAAAAAGAAGGTAAACATCACCACAGAATCAAAATAAACTTCTCCGGTATTTGTCAAGGTTGCCCAAACACTGGCCAAATAAGCACTGCCAACGGCGAGCGAGACAGGAACATCCATACCAAAAATACCGCGTTTTAAATCACGATAAGCCGATTTAAAAAAGATACTGGCTGAATAAATAACCACGGGCGTTGTAACAACAAGGCTTATCCAACGCAAAAAATGCAACATGGATTCTGACATATCAGAACCTTCACCAATGTATATAGCAATGGCTGGCATCATCACCTGCATCATGCCAATACCTGCCACCGCGATACGCCGAAGCGCCGCTGACTTTTCTTGTTTGTGTAAGGTTTCTAAGCGAGCTGGGTCAAACGGATGTGCGTTATAGCCCGTATCTGCTATGGCTTTAAGCACATCGCTAAGTTTTATTTTATCGTTATCCCATTTTAGGCTAGCTCGGTGGGTTGAATAATTAACGCGAAAATCAAGTACTCCTGCCAATGACTTTACATTATGCTCATTCAGCCAAACACAGGCAGCACAGACGATGCCTTCTAAAATTAAGGATGCCTCGCGGATTGAAGCAGATGAATTATGTTTATCAAAGGTAACAAAGCTTTGTTGCAGTGCGTCGTTGTCATACACCTGTAATTCAGCGGGGATTAGATCACTTGGCTTATTTGATTTTTCAGTGCGATGCTTATAAAAAGCGGTAAGATTATTATCGACAATAGTCTGTGCTACTGCTTGGCAACCTGTGCAACACATAGGTTGTTTTTTATTATCAACCTCAACACTATAAGTAGCGCCTTTGGGAACCGGCAAGCCACAATGAAAGCAATCTTGGCTCATGGCAGAATATGCATCAAAATTAAACTAGCGGTCGTCTAACTCAGGTGCACCTTCCAGACATTCAGGCGTCACTACCTTGCCATCAACAATTGTTGAAATTTCAGTTTGGCCTTTAATTTCATGCTCATCACCGCCCTTTTTAACTAACACTTTCATATCCCAACAACCTGCAAGCGGTAAAGTAATAGAAGCAGAGTAGATGCCGTTAGCTGCCTCTGTAAAAGTAACGAAGGTATCTTTTTTCATATCCGATGCACGTCTAAAATCAGTCGTTACAGTTGCACCTTTGATTGCTACACCATCTTTATCTTTAGCCGTAAAGGTGAATATTGCAGGCTGGTTGACCATCGGTGGCGGGTTTACCCATTTACCCGTAATTTTCCATCCTCGTTTTCTTTGGATATTCAGCTTATCCACATATTCATCAAACTGCTTTTCTTCATCTTGATTATTATTTGAAACGGCACCCGTAAACTGTGAGCTAATATTGCCGCTGATCTCATCGCTTTTTGCTTTGGGTAACAACACCTTTGCCAGCGAATGATCTAAACCACTGGTCGCTGAAGAAATAATAAAACTATCCACAACCGAAATGGAAAGAAAAAACACAATAATTAAAGCGGGTATCCAATGCACTCCTTTTTTAAGCTCACCTTCTTTTTCACGACGCTCTTCATGCACTCCAGTAATAATGCCAAGACCGTAGGGAATCATCATATAAAACGCAAAGTGAATCGCAAATACGTCAATCCCGGCCCAGTAAATAACGGCTAACGGTACATAGACCACAAGCATGCAAGCAGCTGTTGCCAGCGCAGACATTTTCCCACCCAAACGGATCAGTTTAAAGAAAACAAAAAATAGAAAAAAGGCCAGTAAAGAGCCTAAACCTAATGTAGTTACTAACGGGTAATTATTCATGGATAGAACTTAACCTATGGAGTGATGAATTGCGAGTCTATAAATATTTTTTCCTTTACTTCACCTGTTTTGGGCGTGAGCACAAATTTAAAATGAGTACTTTTAGACGTACCACTCACTGGCGTTCTACGAATTTTTATCAATAGGCGTTGTTTTTCATCGGGGCGAAGTGAAACATCACTAATCGCGCCCATATCAAGCTCTGCTCCATCTAAGCCTTGTAAGGATAAATCAAAACTTGAGTTGAGCATTGATTTATTATCCACCTTAAGCTCATATTTATTCATGATTCTGCCATCACTCAAGGTCACATAAAGTGGGCTACGAATTTGACGCGCGGTACTTTCAATAATCTTATGACCGCTCATGCTCCAGACTAAAAAGCCAATAGCTCCCAAAGTAGCTAATCCATAACCATAGGTTCTAAGTTTAAAAAAGTGAGTTTTACCATGCTCTAAACCATTTTCAGATTCATAGCGAATCAAGCCCCTGTCCCAGCCCCGCGCATCCATAATCGTGTCACAAGCATCAACACATAATCCACATTGAATACAGGCATATTGCATACCGTCACGGATATCAATACCAACCGGACATACTTGCACACAAAGACCACAATCAACACAATCTCCAACCCCAGCATCTTTACGTGCTTCCAATGTTTTTAAAGTTTTAACAGGCTTTGCGCGCCCTTGTTTGCCTTCACCTCGCTCAGGATCGTAACTAGGAACCAATGTATCTTTATCAATCATGACGCTTTGGAAACGAGCATAAGGACAAACGTGCTGACAGACTTTCTCACGCATCAGTCCAGCTGCAATATAAGTAGTCGCCATTAAACCGAGCGCCGTACCGTAGGCAACGAAGGGCGCATTTCCGGTAAAAAAGTTCTTGGTTAATTCTGGCGCGTACCCCCAATATAAAACAAAGGTTAAGCCTGTCCATAATGATAAAAATAACCAAGAAAAATGGGTCAAGCCTTTTTTAGTTATTTTTTCTGAGTTCCAAGGTTGCTTATCTAATCGGACACGTTTAACACGATCACCCTGAATAAATTTTTCTATTTCGCGAAAGGCATCTGTCCATAAGGTTTGAAAACAAAAGTAACCACAGAATGCGCGACCAACCAATGCTGTCGAGAAAAATAAAACAACGGCCGCTAAAAATAGCAACGCAGCGAGCCAAAAAATATCTTGAGCGTAAACAGTTAAGCCAAAAATATAAAATTTGCGTGCAGTCATATCAAACAGCACTGCTTGATTAGCACCTATTGGACGACTCCAAGGAATCCACGGTAAAAGAAAATAAACAGCGTAGCCTACATAAAGAATAAGTGACTTAAAGGAACGAAAACGCCCTTTAACAGAGCGAGGATGTATATTGACAGATTCTGCAACAACAGGAATTGGAAAGTCACTCATTTGACAAGCTCCTATTTAAAGGGCGCATAATACTGTGCTAAGCAACAAATAAATATGCTAAAAATCAACTTTTATGGCTAAAAAGTGCAATATTCTACCGACGAGCCAATTCTTTAGCTATACGGTTGCGAAGTTTATGTGGCACACTTTGGTTCATCATCAACGCGAATGACTCTAGTTGACCTTTATGATCAATATAACCTGCTAAGGTACTGACTTTGTTTAATGTACCCGACTTCGCAAAAACATGTTTCTCAATTTCTGGAAGTAGATGCTTCCACTGTTTAAAATCATTTAAAAGATCAATCAGTTGCTGTGGTGAAAGTTGGTTGGCGCGCGATAAGCCAGCGCCATCTTTTAGGGTGAAATTTTTCCAGGCAAAGTGCTGACTCAGTTTTTCTTGATAATAACGCGCCACATCATTCGCATTAGCGGGCTGTTGATACGCTTCAGCACTCATTTTCAAAGCAAGTTGATTGGCAATAAAATTGGTTGAATATTTAAGCATAGGACGAATCATTTCACCCACAGTTTTGCTATTCTTATGAGTATAAAACGGTGGCTGATTAGGCACTTTACCTGCCACTATCTTTGCGCTTTCAATATGCATAATGGCACGAAATATTTCACCAAAGTAATGCTCAGCATCTCGCGGGTTGCGCCCCGTATTTACCCGTAACTTACCACGTTTAAAGCGCTTAGCCATTTTTAAAGCATAAGGTGTAAGCGGGGTTTGCGGTTCTGCCGAGATAATTTTACCACGCTTCTTTTTTAAGTAGACGGTATTAAAATTCGCCGATAATGCGGAGGGTACGGCATCATAAGGGTTATTCGTTTTACCCGTGCCCGGCATCACCAAATGCGATGCGAAAAAAGAGTTATCTAAAACAAGTGTATCCACCTGTTTAATGCCACGTTGCTTTAACTGATAAGCAATATTTTGAATTTCTTCAGAAACTAAAAACGGATCACCACTGCCCTTGATGCTTAAAGTACGCGTTTGTGGCGACCAATAAAAATCAGTCTTAAAACGATGATTCTCCCCCCAGTGAGTGAGTGCCAACCAAGCCGTCACCAGCTTTGTGGTTGACGCAGGAATAAAAGGCTGATTTGGACGCCGAGAAATACGTGCTACACCCTGCTGATTAACCACCAGTAGCCCAGCATTATGAAGTTGCGAAAAACGCTGTAAGCCACTTTTTGATTTACCGTGAACAGACAAAGGCTGTAGCATTAACGCCACTAATATTGTTGGAATTAGTTTTTTCATAGCCCGACTTATTGTTAACTTAATTACGACACTCTATTTTATATTTCAAACAAACTCAACATGATTGTTTTATGAGAAACTCTACATGTTAGCAGTTTAACCATGAAATGCATGGTAAAAAATAGTCTTTTACTATATTGAAAAATTAAACCTATTTAACCGTCATTTATAGCTTTTTAAGATAATTCAAACCACCCAGTTGCTTCATCTGTTTTAAAACCCATCGTTGTTTGCTAATTAAACGCGTATCAGGCTTATTCACATTTGAGATTGCAGGTCGCGGTAATACTGACGCTAGCATTGCTGACTGCTGGCGCGTTAGTTCACCTGACTGTTGCTGATAAAACGCATTGCTCGCAGCTGACACCCCAAAAATACCATCACCAAATTGTGCAATATTTAAGTACACTTCTAAAATACGTTTTTTAGGCCAGGTTAATTCGATAGCTACAGCAAGGATGGCTTCAATAGCTTTTCGCGTATAGCTACGCCCATTCCACAAGAATAAATTTTTAGCAACTTGCTGAGTAATGGTACTCGCGCCGCGTGGTGTAGCCTTGCCTTTGCGTTGCCGCTTTTCTGTAAATGCTTTTTTTAGCTCAACGGTATCAAGCCCCCAATGTTGGGGGAAACGTTGATCTTCTGCGGCAATAACCGCTATTGCTAATTGTGGAGAAATTTTATCCCAACTAACCCACTGATAATGCGTTTCAGTTGTTGACTGTAGCATGAAGGATGAAGTAGGAATGGGCATCCAACGATAAATGAATATAACAGCAAAAAATAAAACGCCTAATAACAGAATTGCTTGTGCTATCAACTTAATTAAACGCACCACAATATAGGAAAAATTAATCTGAATCATTATTTTACTCAGGGTGCTATCAGTGACTGAGAGCTACTAGTTAGCAATATCTATATCATTTCCTTGGTAACGCGTGTTATTAAATTCATTATTAATTGTCTGCTGTTTAAGTTCTGCGTGATAATTAGCTGCCTCAGTTTGCTTCCTCTCTTTATACTCTTTAGTTCCAACTGTTGTTAACTTCTCTTGATATATAGCCTTATTGTTAACAGTTGTCTCATCCCACTTTCGCCAACTTTTCTCTTCTTCATCCATCATGGCTCCACTACGCTCTCTTGACTCCATCCAATCTTTGTACTTTTGTGTTCTTTCCTTTCTGACATTGTTAACAAGTGCTCTATTCATTTGCGCATGTTTCTTCTTTTGATAGGCTTTTGCTCGTAATTCATATTCCTTTTTTTCAGCAATTCTAAGCATTTCTTTACGGCGACGCTCTCTTTCAGACTTATCAATTTGTGTCTGCCTGTGTTTATTCAATTTGCTAATTAATGCAGCCTCACTATCAGATGGCTTGTAAGTACCATCATCAATTTTTTCTTCTTTGCTCCGTATTTGTTCTTCTTGATCCAACATCATGGATGTTACTTTAGAGTCATTACTACCGAATTGATTATATCGCTCTTTCAAGGGAGGTTTTTTATTAACATGTATCTTATTGCTCTTAAAACCAGAAGGACATGGCTTATCGCTTATAATACGTAGAGCCATCATTACCCGAACATTTAAAAATACCTGCGAGTGCATTTGTTTGTATAACAATCGTTATAACAGAAAGAATCAACATTTTTTTCATATACATAGTAACCTTATGTTTAACTAGTTTTAATTACTCATTAAAGATTTTTTATCATACCAAAAAATGCAGATTAATATTCACTCTAAAATAAAACAAATCCCCGCAAAGGATTGGAATGCCCTAGTAAAAGACAATAATCCTTTCCTGCGCCATGAGTTTTTATCGGCATTAGAAAACCACGACTGTGTGAGTGATGCATTTGGTTGGCGACCCTGCCATATCAGCATCCAGCAGGATGGCAAATTGATTGGTGCCATGCCACTTTATAGCAAAACTAATTCATATGGGGAATTTGTGTTTGATCATGCTTGGGCAGATGCCTACCAGCGCAATCAATTAGCCTATTTTCCTAAACTGGTTTCTAGCATTCCTTACACACCTGCTAGTGGGCAACGACTGTTATGTCGTGAGGGAGATCAAGAGCTGGTTTTTCCATTACTAATCAAAACCATTCAACAGTTTGCTCAACAGCAAAATTACAGTAGTTTCCATTGCCTTTTCCCCCTTAAGATCGAGCAAGACTGGATGGAAGCTCAACAAAATGAGTTTGACCTCTTAAGCCGCCATGATTGCCAGTTCCATTGGAACAATCAAAACTATAATAGCTTTGATTCATTTTTAGCAAAACTGGATAAAAAGAAACGTAAAAATATCCGCCAAGAAAGAAAAAAGGTCACACAACAAAACATTCAATTACGTCAACTCAATGGACACACCGCAAGCGATAAGGATTGGCAAGACTTCACACACTTTTACCAACAAACATTTACCGAAAAACATGGTCATGCAACACTTAATGAAGGCTTCTTTAAAGAAGTCGCCCACAAACTACCTGATCAAGTATTACTCATTTTAGCGGATAATGAACAAGGTGAATGTATTGCTGGCTCGCTAATGTTTCACAGCAATACAACCCTTTATGGTCGCCACTGGGGCTGTGTTGAGCAAGTTGATAAGCTACATTTTGAGGCCTGTTATTATCAAGGTATAGAGTTTTGTATTAATAACAAATTACAAGTATTTGAGCCAGGCGCACAAGGCGAACACAAAATTGCCAGAGGCTTTATACCCACCTTAACCCGCTCCAGTCACTGGCTAAATAACTCGCCTTTTTTTGACTCGGTTCAGCAGTTCACCCAGCATGAAAAGCAAGGGGTTACGCAGTATATGCAATCACTTAAATCACCTTATAAGGATTGTTAAATAGCTAAATAAACTATGCGACTAAATAAAAGAACTTTAATTGATTCCGAAGATTATGACCTACACCATCTACATAAGATGATGACTAGTCTATTCCCCAAAATAGAATGATTGTGCATCACAAGAAGATTTGGACGAGGTTAGACAAGAGTTGGTAAATTTTAACAAAAAAACAATTACGCCTTTTTCTTAAAAAGTATAGAAAATGGCTATTAGCATGTGACAAAGAGCTAATGGACATAATTCATCAACGAATATTTAGAGAAGAATTAGGTAATGAAGAATATTTAGACGCAATAAGAAGACAATATTGGTATTGCTACCCAGCATTAATTCGCAATGCATTAGAGGTAGAATTTGGTGAAAAGTATGAAGCATTTAGTAATGAGCGCGACGCTATATAACAAGTACGTGAAGTGGATAGTTTTTTTCTACACTTCAAAACGACAACTCACGCTAGGTGGTTATGAAAAGAGACCAAGGGAAGCAAACTAATGCATCATATAATTTCATTCAAAACAGCTAAATTTAATGTTTCCAATGAAAAGAAAAACCCAACAAATCCTATTTATGGTTATACTTTGTTGGATTGGCTGCGTGAAAGGACTAAAGATAATATTGAAATTACTGCACCAGATGCAGAAGACTGGGGCTGGTACAGTTTTCTAAAATGGAATAGCCGGGGTTATATGATTGGAGCATCTGTTCATTATGAAAAAGGGGATGATTCACCCCATATACTAGAATGGGTATTTCAAGTTGAAAAGCAACGTTCACTGGTTGAGAAAATACTTGGTAAAGAAAAAATGACTAAAAATGATCCCTGTTTGTTGTTCTTTAGATCAATCTTTGAATCTGATCCTGAAATCAAGGAAATTGAAGTTGACTAAATCACATCACAAATCATTCCTCATGACAACAAAAGCGACGTTCCACTATCCCTATGCATCAAATGAATTCAAACGTTAAAATACATCCACAAAAGCCCTATTCTGCATCTTGTGATCAAAACCGTGAACCAATACTGGAGCTTATTCAGCCGTTACTAAAGGATAAAAAAACCGTCTTAGAAATTGGCAGTGGCACTGGCCAACACGCGGTTTATTTCTCACAAAAAATGCCTCATCTCATTTGGAAAACTAGCGATCAACTCGCATATCATGAAGGGATAAAGCTTTGGTTAAATGAGGCAGGTTTAAATAACACGCCACCACCCATTCCATTAGATGTAAGTAACGATCAGTGGCCAGAAATTATTGTTGACGTGATTTTTTCAGCCAATGCGGTACATATTATGTCGTGGCAAAATGTCATCGACTTTCTTGAAAACGCGCCCAAGTTATTAGCAGCCAAGGGTTTATTGATTTTGTATGGCCCTTTTAACTACGCAGGAAAATACACCAGCGAAAGTAACAAACAGTTTGATGATTGGTTAAAACAACAAAACCCGCAAAGTGCCATCCGAGACTTTGAAGCGGTTAATAAGCTAGCGGAAAAACAAGACTTAAAACTATTAAACGATTATGCAATGCCTGCTAATAATCGAATCTTATGTTGGCAAAAAGCTTAACCGCTAATGCAGACCAATCAATTCAAACATCGTATCGTAAGAGATTTAGCATGGGTAATTGAAAGCCCCCCTCTTTTATCAGGAATGAAAAACAATACCCTATGGCTGGATCATGAGTTTTGTTTAAAAGAATACACTGATTGTCTACCTGCCTTGATGAAATTAGATCTAGACCCGCAACCGCTGCTCTCACAGATTGAAGAGCTAAAATCAAAAAGGCTCGGCTATCGCTTTGAAGCATTTATTAACTTTTGGCTACAAATATCCCCAAATTACACGTTGTTAGCGCACAATATTCAGCTAATTAAAGACAAACAGACCTTAGGTGAAATTGATTTTATTATTCAAGACTTAGCAACTTCAAAGGTAATTCACCTTGAAGTAGCCGTGAAATTCTACCTCGGCAGCGCACCTTTTGAAGATGATTATCGTTGGTTTGGTACCAACACCAACGATCAACTCGGCAAAAAACAACAACACTTAATTGATCATCAAACGCAATTAAGCCTTAAATATCCAGAACTGATTAACACTAAAATTGACCAAAAATATTGCTTAATTAAAGGGCGATTATTTTATCCTTTCAGACTTGAAAAACTATTAACGCCACCCGCTAGTGCTACTGAAAATCATCTCAAGGGAGTTTGGCTAACACAAGGTGACAAATTTGAACGTGGTTTTGGCAACAAGCAGCCACTTTACCTGTTAATAAAGCATGAGTGGTTATCACTGCTGCAAGCATCTGATATTAAAGATAGAGAGCCCTTAGTACCGTCACTAAAGCTCAATCGAGCGCAGTGTTGTATTACGCTCAACGACAACTACGAGGAAGATACCCGAGTTTTTATCTTACCTAAATCTTTCAAATTCCCGGATTAGTAGCCACAAAAAAAAGCGCCACTGGCGCTTTCTTAAAAGAATTTTAGTAAAAAATCTTTGTGTAGTCCTTATTTGCCTTTTAGAATTTTTAATAGCTCTTCAAGTTCAGTAATAAGTTGGCGTGAAAGCTGGTTCGCCTGGGTACTATCAACAACGGCTTCTTCACCGGAAAGTTTTTGCCGGGCACCGTTAATGGTATAGCCTTGCTCATGCAATAAACTACGGATTTGACGAATTAAAACAACATCTTGACGTTGGTAGTAACGACGGTTTCCGCGACGTTTCATCGGCTTTAAATTAGGAAATTCTTGTTCCCAATAACGCAACACATGTGCTTTAACAGCACAAAGCTCACTAACCTCACCAATGGTGAAATAGCGTTTACTCGGTATCGCCGGTAATTCTTTATTATTAGACAGTTCCAGCATATTTTTCTACTCGTTGTTTAAGTTTTTGACCGGGTCGAAAAGTTACTACACGACGCGCACTAACCGGAATTGTTTCGCCAGATTTAGGGTTTCTACCTGGACGCGCTGCTTTATCACGTAACATAAAATTACCGAAACCAGAGAGTTTAATATTCTGACCTTCTTCCAAAGCGGTTCGGATTTCTTCAAAAAACATTTCTACCAGTTCTTTTGCTTCGCGCTTATTTAAGCCGAGTTCATCAAACAGATGCTCGACCATACCTGCCTTGGTTAATGTCATTTTAGTGACTCTCCTTTCTTTTTCAGCGTTTTATCGGGTTTGCTGACTAAGACCTTAATCAATATAAATGGGGGACTGATTAACGTTTAGTATGTTTGTTCTGCGTTGGCTTCGCTGTTAAAGCTTACCTTAGAACAGCACCAATTTGTTGTTTCAATGCACTCACTATCTTTTCTATATATGTGCTTATTTCTTGCTCTTCTAGAGTGCGCGAAAAGTCTTGAAAAATCAACCCTAAAGCAATACTTTTTTGACCTGATTCAACATTTTCTCCTTCGTAGACATCAAAAACAAAGTTTTCCACTAAAGCATCAATCTTGCTATTTTTCAATACCTTATCTATCTGCGCATAACTCACCTCTTGTTTTATCATAAGAGCCAGATCTCTTCTCACCGACGGATAAGGCGATAGAGCTGAATTGACAGGCAGCTTCTTTTTTGAGATTAAATCTAAGTCCAGTTCAAACACAAAAACAGTTTGATCAAGGTTGAGTTTTTTCTCAAGGCTTGGATGTAACGCTCCGAATACCCCAACCTCTTTCCCCTCACACAAAATGCTTGCAGATTGACCCGGGTGCAGTGAATTATGATCAGCTTTTTGAAAGGTAAATGTTTGTGCGCTGGCTTCTGCTAATAGTGCTTCAACATCTCCTTTTATGTCATAAAAATCCACATCACGCGATGTTTCATTCCATTGTTCTGTATACAATGCACCTGTAATCACACCCGCCATTTTTTTACGTTGTTCTGGCAAACCAGCATCTGATTTTACAAATGTTAAGCCACTTTCAAACAAACGAACCCGTGATTGTTGGCGTTTAACATTTTTATCAAGCGCAGGAATTAAACCCGACCAAAGCGTGCTACGCATAATAGACAGCTCTTCAGAAATCGGATTGGATAATTTGATCTGCTCCTGCTCTGGCGCTAATAAACTTTCAACTTCAGAAGGCACAAAACTATAGGTTATCGCTTCTTGGTAACCGCGCTCTACTAAAATGTTTTGCAGAATGGATTCCCTCACCTGCTCTTCTGATGGCAATGCAATTAACGGCTGCATAGGGCGCAACACTGCAGGAATATTCTCGTAACCAAAAATACGCGCTATTTCTTCAACAAGATCTTCTGGCGTTGCTAAATCAAATCTGAATATTGGTGGCGTGACTTTCCAGCCATCCTCTCCATCCTCAAGCTTACATTCAAGGCGCTGAAGGATATCAACCACTCGTGCATCATCTACCTCAACACCTAAGTGGCGTTTAATCTTGTACCGTTTAAATTCAATGGTGGATTTATTTTGCAAAGAAGCATTCGCAATCACATCGGTAATCGGCCCTGCGCTTCCTCCACAAATGCTCACGATTAAGTTCGTTGCACGCTCTAATGCTGTTACTTGTAAGTCAGGTGAAACACCACGTTCGAATCGATGCGAAGAGTCCGTATGCAAACCGTAAGTACGTGCTTTACCCATAATTTTATTGGGCGTGAAAAACGCGCTTTCTAAATAAATATTGGTCGTTAAATCACCTACAGCACTTTTCTCGCCACCCATAATTCCAGCCAGTGCGAGTGCTTTACTCTCATCTGCAATCACCATAGTATCGGCGCGCAAGGTGACTTCTTTGCCATCCAATAAAGCAAGCTTCTCACCTTCTATTGCCCTTCTTACTTCAATCCCACCTTCTAGCTTATCAAAGTCAAAACCATGCATAGGCTGACCCAATTCGAGCATCACAAAATTGGTCACATCAACTACCGGACCAAGGCTACGAATGCCTGAACTAGCCAACTTATCTACCATCCAATCAGGGGTTTGCGCTTGTGTATTTACATTTTGAATGATACGACCAGCATAGCGCTGACATAAATCATCACAGCAGATTTTCACCGGGAAAAGTCTATCATGGCTAACCTCAGCTTCTTCAATCGGCCATTGCGTAACTGCTGTTTGCATGATTACACCGAGCTCACGGGCAATACCGGAAACAGATAATAAATCCGCACGGTTTGGGGTTGAATCTAAATCAAGCACTACATCGCTCATGTCATAAATATCGCGCAAATCAGCACCTAATGGGGCGTCATCTGGAATAATTAATAAGCCTTCACCTGACTTTTCTGCAACTGAACCACTCAAACCTAGGGTATCAGCGCCACAAAACATACCTTGAGATAACACACCGCGCAGCTTGCTCTTTTTAATTTTAAAGGGCTTTCCTTGTTCATCCGGTAAATTTGCACCAATCATAGCGACCGGTACTTTCTGGTCTTGAACAACACTTGCATTCGTTACGATTTGAATCAGTTCATCAGCACCCACATCCACTTGACAAACAGTTAAACGATCCGCATCTGGGTGCTGCTCAACAGATTTAATTTTCCCTATTACCACATACGTAAATGCCGATGCGACAGGGTCAACACCATCTAGCTCGGTGCCGGACATAATTAACTGATGCTCTATTTCTTCGCTGGTTTTACCGTCTAAATTTACCCACTCACGTAACCACTTTTCACTGACTTTCATTATTTATTTCCTATCCCAGCCTTAGGCGAACTGCTTTAAAAAGCGCACATCGTTATCAAATAGCTTACGTAAATCATCTATACCATAACGTAACATCGCTAAACGATCGATACCAAAACCAAATGCGAAACCTGAATAAACATCAGGGTCTATCCCAACGTGACGAAACACTTCTGGATTCACCATGCCACACCCCATCACCTCTATCCAACCGGTATTTCCACAGACCTTACAGCCTTTACCTGAACATAAAACACATTGAATATCGGTTTCAGCCGACGGCTCAGTAAAAGGGAAATAATGTGGGCGAAACCGTGTTTTGAAATTGTCATCTTCAAAAAAGGCTTTAAAAAAGGCATCTAAAATTCCTTTTAAATCCGCAAAGGTAACATCTTTATCCACCATTAAACCTTCCACTTGATGGAACATAGGGCTGTGCGTTACATCAGAGTCACAACGGTAAACACGACCCGGCGCGATAATTCGCAATGGCGGTTGCTTATTTTCCATCGTGCGAATTTGTACAGGAGAAGTATGCGTCCTCAATAACGTATCATCATCAAAATAAAAGGTATCATGTGAAGCGCGCGACGGGTGATGATCTGGAATATTTAATGCGGTGAAGTTGTGATAATCATCTTCAATTTCAGGGCCTGTTTCGACATTAAAGCCCAACTGCATGAAAATTTCTTCGATACGCTTAGCAGTACGCGTTACAGGATGCAAATTACCTGCCTGCATCTTACGACCGGGTAAGGTGATATCGAGACTCTCATTTTGCAAACGTGCATTCAGCGCCTCTGCCTCCAAGCTCAATTTACGTGCATCAAGCTTTGCGGCAATCTCTTTTTTGGCTTTATTGATTTCCTGCCCAGCACCTTTACGCTCTTCAGCAGGCAACTGACCTAATTGTTTTAGCTGAGCAGTCACCAGACCTTTTTTACCCAAATAATGCACACGAACATCATCTAAGGTTGTCAAACTTGTGGCTGCAGTTAATTCCTTTTCGGCTTGTTGCACCAGTTCTGTTAGTTGGTCCACAGAGCTTTCTCCATTTTAGAATTTTAAAGCCTTGAAATAACTTAAAGGCTTAAACCATGAAGTACATGAAGAAAACAACGAGCTTGTCTTTTCTTCATTTTTACACCCTTCATGATAAAACATGATTTTTCAATACAAAAAAAAACGAGGGAAGCAAATGCTTCTCCTCGCTTTCGTTTTACATTTCTTCCAGCCTAATACTTTATTAAGCTTGCAGTAAAGTTACGCCAGAGCAGCTTTTGCCTTTTCAGCTAACTGTCCAAACGCATCAATATCGTGTACGGCTAAATCAGCCAGCATTTTACGATCTACTTCAATTTCTGCTTTGTTTAAGCCATCCATAAAACGGCTGTACGACATATCAAACATACGCGCTGCTGCGTTGATTCGTACAATCCATAAACGACGGAACTGACGCTTTTTAACACGGCGGTCACGGTAAGCGTACTGACCAGCTTTTGTAACAGCCTGTGTTGCTACGCGATAGACTCTGCTTCGCGCACCATAATAACCTTTTGCTTTCTTTAATACTTTTTTGTGCTTTGCACGGGCTGTAACACCACGTTTTACTCTAGCCATTTTCTGTAATCCTCAATTCTTTTATTTGCAGTAATATATGCAGTGTTAATGCTTAAACGTACGGTAACATTCTACGAACCATTGGCGTATCGACTTTCTCGACAACATCGCCAGCGCGTAGGTGACGCTTACGTTTACTGCTCTTCTTGGTGAGGATGTGGCGCAGATGTGACTGCTTACACTTGAACGTACCATTAGCACGCTTGCGGAAGCGCTTTGCAGCACCGCGATTGGTTTTCATCTTAGGCATCTTTTTTCTCCATTAAAATCATCTTAGCTTTAGCTTCGATGATAGGTTTATCAAACATTTCACAAGAGTGCCTCTCCTTAATGAAATTTAGTGAGCTTACCCTTTTAATTGCTTAATAAGGGATAACTCAATTATGTCGTCATGTTTTGGCGACATCTCTGAGTTATATTCAAGTTTTATAAAAGGGCATGCATGCTAACACAGTTTAACCATACCTGCGCTAAAATACTTTAACACTAGTCTGCTTTTTCTTCAGACTCACCTTCTTCTTTCTTAACTGGTGCTGCAACGCCCTTCTCGCGTTTCACAGGGCCTAGAACCATAATCATTTGGCGGCCTTCCATCTTAGGGAATTGCTCAACCAAACCATACTCTTCCAAATCCTTTTCAACACGTTTTAGCATTTCCATGCCTAACTCTCTGTGTGCCATCTCACGACCTCTAAAACGAATCGTTACTTTGGTCTTATCACCATTTTCTAAAAACTGAATCAGTTTATTTAGCTTGATATTGTAATCACCAATATCAGTACCCGGTCGCATTTTTATTTCTTTAACTTGGGTTTTCTTTTGTTTCTTTTTATTTGCGCCTTTCTGCTTACTCTGTGAGAATTTAAACTTGCCATAATCCATAATGCGACAAACAGGTGGCTTGGCATTAGGTACTATTTCTACCAAGTCCAAGGAATCTTCTGAAGCCATACTCATGGCTTCATCCATTGATTTCACACCAACATTTTCGCCATCCTTATCAATGAGTCTAACCTCGGTTACGGTTATTTGTTCATTAATCCGGTTTTTCTTTGGTTTAGCGATATTTAAATCCTCTACTATTAATTTACTTTCTAGCGTTCTTAGGTAAAATTTTTGATAATTCTGCCTAACTTATTGAGTCAGCCCGCGTATGCACTTCATAATTAATTCGTTCAATTAACGCATCAACTGTTAATGTACCTAGGTCTTCGCCTTCTCGTGTGCGTACTGCTACTGAATCATTTTCAACTTCACGATCACCCACAACTAATAAATACGGGATACGTTGCAAAGTATGCTCGCGGATTTTAAAACCTATCTTCTCATTACGCAAGTCTGATACGACGCGAATACCGCTTTTTTTCAGTCTTTCTTCCACATTTTTGACAAAACCAGACTGTTTATCCGTTATATTCATTATAACGGCTTGCTCAGGGGATAACCAAAGCGGGAAGCGACCCTCATGATGCTCAATCAAAATTCCGATAAATCGCTCAAATGAACCTAAAATTGCACGATGCAACATCACCGGCGTTTTACGCGATCCATCCTCTGCGACATACTCCGCATCAAGCCGGTCCGGCATGGAAAAATCAACCTGAATTGTGCCTAATTGCCAAACACGACCGATGCAGTCTTTAAATGAAAACTCAATCTTTGGCCCATAGAAAGCACCCTCACCCGGTAGCTCTTCCCACTCTAATTTCTGCGCATCCAAGGCATCAGCCAAGGCTTTTTCTGCTTTATCCCAATCCTCTTCTTTACCCACTCTATTTTCTGGCCGAGTGGATAAACGATAAATCACATCATTAAAACCAAAGTCTTTATAAACTAAGTGCAAGAAGTCGATAAAATCCGCAACTTCAGTTTGTATTTGATCCTCAGTACAGAAAATATGCCCGTCGTCCTGAACAAAACCACGCACCCGCATTAAACCATGTAGCGCACCTGACATTTCATTTCGATGGCAAGAACCAAACTCAGCGATACGCAAGGGCAAATCACGGTAGCTTTTTAAACCCTGATTAAACACTTGCACGTGACACGGACAATTCATCGGCTTTAAGGCAAACTGACGACCATCTGATTCGAGTGAAAACATATCTTCAGAATATTTAGCCGCGTGACCAGAGCGCTCCCACAACGAGAAATCAACCAATTCTGGTGTGTTAATCTCTTTATAATTACGCAAACGTTGTTGCTCACGCATGTATTGCTCAATCGTCTGGTAAATCGTCCAGCCTTTATCGTGCCAAAAAATCTGCCCCGGAGCCTCATCCTGAATATGAAACAAATCCAGCTTACGCGCAATT
Organism: Thiotrichaceae bacterium; assembly: GCA_026989145.1. Classification (GTDB taxonomy): domain Bacteria; phylum Pseudomonadota; class Gammaproteobacteria; order Thiotrichales; family Thiotrichaceae; genus Cocleimonas. Next base: position 4,332 of record JALSJU010000070.1, on the reverse strand, counting down.
TTACGGTGATCACGTTTTTCCGCTTCTTCAATACGACGGATATACGCTTTCAGCGCTTTCTTGTTTTCCCACGCAGTGCCGTAAATACGCTGCAACATTTCGTTATTTGAATCACCACGCCAATATGCACCCGCTAACTTAGTCAGCTTGACCGCTGGAATTTTGCCCGTACTCGGCACATGTGGACCGCGACACAAGTCAATAAACTCACCTTGCTTGTAAAGCGACAAATCTTCATCAGAAGGGATACTTTCGATTATTTCAGCTTTGTATTCTTCTCCCATACCTTTGAAAAATTTCACTGCCTCATCACGCGACATAACACTGCGCTCAACAGGAATATCCTGCTTGATAATTTCTTGCATGCGCTTTTCAATCGCCGTTACATCTTCTGGTGTAAACGCACGTTCATAGGCAAAATCATAGAAAAAACCATCTTCAATCACAGGGCCAATAGTCACCTGCGCTTCAGGAAACAACTGCTTAACCGCTTGTGCCATTAAGTGTGCTGAGGAGTGACGAATAATTTCAACACCCTCAGGGCTATTAGTCGTGATAATGCTCAACTCAATATCATCCTCAATTAGATGAGAAGCATCATATTGTTTACCGCCAATCGTGCCAGCAAGTGTTGCTTTAGCAAGGCCAGGACCAATATCATTAGCAACATCAAGGATAGAAACAGATTGATCAAAAGAGCGTTGAGAGCCGTCAGGCAGTGTGATAGTTGGCATATTCTTCCCCTTGTCAGTGGTGATCCGTACGAAAGATCACGTGATTAGCCATAAAGTTATAATTGTGAAGTGTGCTTGTTAGCAACAGCTAACAACAGCGTGTGTTTGTAAAAAGTGGTAGGCACGCTCGGATTAATATCAGTTAATACAAGCCATTGATAATATTAAAAATATACCAATTAGCAATTTACATGATACCAGCTTTTATACCAGCATTTGAAATTGATGCCCTGTTGTTTATGAGGCGGAATAATACTTATATTTGCAGGTATTTACAATTAAACAGGTTTAAAAGTTCATAAACATAAAATCCACTCGAATATTGCGAGACGGAGTAATGGTTGAAGCAAGGGACGCTGACTGCACAAGGTCAAATGGTGCTTTGTTAAAGCGAAGGATGCTGTCAAACGCAACTACTTCACTGTCACTTGACCGTTCATTGCTTTTTAAAGCGCCCTAGGCGCTAAAAAGTTGCTTTAGTAGCGCCCTAGGCGCACTAAACAACCACCAGCTAAAAGAAGCTGGTGGGTTTGAATTACGGACTGAAAGTCCAAGATACGCATCGGCTAAACGATGCGTCTAGTCTGGCTCAATATCAAAACCATCATCTTTCTTAGGCTCAAAATGATGAGCCAAATAATCCTTTATCATTTCATCTGTCATTTGACCCACCGTTGCACAAAAATACCCTCTTGCCCAAAGATGCCTGCCCCAATATCGTTTCTTTAAACTTGGAAATTCCTCAAACAATTTACTGGCACTTCTTCCTTTAATTCTTCTCATTATTTCACTGGGAGCTAGTTGGGGCGGTGAGCTTACTAAAACATGAACATGCTCTTTACTCACAACTCCTCTCAATATTTCTATTTCATGGGCTACACATGTCTGACGAACAAAATCTCTAAGTCGTTCACCAACTCCTCCTGTTAAAATTTTATAACGGTACTTTGTTACCCAAACAAAATGATACTCTATGTTATATTTTGTGTGACTACCATAACGATATTTCATCTTTGACATCTCCTAAATTTGAAAGTACTACCATAATCATAGATGAAATCTGTTCGCCTAAAGGCGAAGGTTTTAACCTTGCGCGTGGAAAATAAAGTATGCATAGTATCGCGAAGCGAGACGGAGTAATGGTTGAAGCAAGGGACACTGACTGCACAAGGTCAAATGGTGCTTTGTTGAAGCGAAGGATGCTATCAAACGCAACTACTTCACTGTCACTTGACCGTTCATTGCTTTTTAAAGCGCCCTAGGCGCTAAAAAGTACATCGCTACACCTTCCGAAGGAAGTGTCGATGTTGGTTGAAGCAAGGGACGCTGACCGCACAAGGTCAAATGGTGCTTTGTTGAAGCGAAGGATGCTGTCAAACGCAATTACTTCACTGTCACTTGACCGTTCATAAGCATGGGCAGTAGCCAGTCTCGGAGTTGGGTTAGTTGTTGGTTTTCTTGTTTTATTAAAGTCATTTGTTTAAATAAGTCTTTTGTTTTTTCCTCAAAAGAACTAATTACACCCTCTTCTAAAAGAATTGGCATTGACCTTAGAGAACCTAACCCAATAAACTTTTGAATACTTCCCGCTATTACATTTCCCATATAGCATTGCATATCGTAAGACCGAAGGTACATATATACAAAATTCATCATATCTGTCTTATTAGATGTTTTATAAAGAGCCACATTTTTAATTGCAAAATTAATATTTTCATCATCAACTTTATAAACAGTACCGATACTTCCTATCATAGAAAATAAAATATCACCTGTATTTACTTGGCTTCTCATATTGATGTTTATGTAATCTTCTTCTGATATGAGATTCGCATTCTCAAAATCTAGACCTTCTTTTTTTAAGTTTTTTGATGTTATTAAATGATAGCCTTCTTCCTTTGGCTTAGGTGAATCATGCGTGCCATCCTTGACTGGGATTACATTCACAATTTCATCAACCCCCCACCCCTCAGGAATCTCCCGCTTCAACGCTTCATTAAACACCATTTTTCCGCCTGAGCTTTTATAGGGTTTGCCTTTGAGTTCGGGTTTGCCGAGGGCGTTTGCCTGTGCTTCGCTTATGGGAAAGTCAAACTGCACAAACCAGTAGTCATACAGCGTTTTAGCCATCGCCTCCAGCTCGGTATTGATGCGATTATTGAGGGCTATTTTTTTGTCTAGGGTGGAGAGGACGGTGGCTATTTTTGCTTGGATGTTTTTTTCAAAGTTTGGGAGTACAAAATCCAAAATCTGACTTTTATCACCACGTGGCATTTTAGTACCCTTAGAGCCGCGCATCATGTGGTTAAAAAAATCATCTCTAAATAAACCATAATAAACAAATAGTGGTTCATGCTTCTCTTTTACGCGAAAAGTCAAAACATCAGCGGAACAGCCGCCATCCCTGTCTGCAAACCAAATCTTTTTTAGATACGGTCGTATATTCCCAACCAAAATGTCTTTTTCTTTGAATGCAGGGATTTTACCTTTTTGTGGTGGTAAATTTATTGCCGCTTCTAATCCGAGCTTATTTTGTAGTAAGTTATCTGTAGTAACAAATGTATCTAAAGATACAGAATCAATATCAATTCTGTCATTCGCATACTCGGCAAAGTATGTTAGCGGTTTAGTAAACTTACTCATTACTCAATCCACCTAAGAGCCCCTCAACCAACAGTACAAAACAGCCAAAAACGGGGGGGGTGAGTTTTGTTATTCTCATTCCCACGCGGGAGCGTGAGAACGAAATAGAGATTAGCAATAATATTTCACTCATACCCCAACCCACCCAACTGCGTCTTAATCTCCTCTTCCAACTCCCGCGATTCCTTAAACAAGCCATCCAAATTATCCGTAAAGCCTTTCATCTTAGCGTCAAATTCCTCAGCCGTTATATCCATATATTCTATCTTCACTTCAAAATACTGCCCTGCACTAAAGGAGTAGTTTTTGGCTTTTATGTCGTCGTAGCTGACCACGACTGAAAAATCATCCACCGCTTGTTTTTGGTTAAAGGTGTTTATTATCTGCTGTTCTTCTGCTTCGGTTAATACGGTGCGTTGGTTTTTACCTTCTTTAACCGTTTCGCCGAGGTTGGAGGCATCCAGCAGTACCACGTCTTGTTGATTGTTTTTATCCAGAAACAAGATAGAGACATTCGTGCCTGTGGTAGCGAAGATATTGCTGGGCATGGAGACCACACCTGCGAGCATTTTGTCATCGACCAGTTTTTGGCGGATTTTCTTGTCAATGCCTGCTTGGGCAGTAATAAAACCTGTGGGGACAACGACTGCCGCCTTAGCCCCATTTTTACCCGTTGATGACTCATTCATCGAATAAATAATATGTTGCAAAAACAGCGAGTAAATTGCCATTTTATCAACGGCTTTTTTGGGTGTTTTAGGAATCCCTGCAAAGAATCGTTCTTTGTTTTCTTTAGTATCCAGATCATCCCGAAAATCGCTAAAATCCATTGTCAACGACCACCGGCTCAAGCCGGTGGCTTCGTATTTTCGGCTAAAGCCAAGTGATCGTCTATCCAGACGATTAAGTCACGTCAAAATTATCATCAGGCTCTGGTGGTGTCTGATTCTTTATA
>JALSJU010000069.1 GCA_026989145.1 Thiotrichaceae bacterium | reverse complement strand
TTTTTCTAGTTTTTCCATACGTTCTAAAATCGCTTTGGTATTCTCATGAATATGCCTGACTTCTGCAATTTCACCCTCGTCATTTTCTAAATTATACGCATCATGCTCACTTTGCATACGGTCTATCACAATACCAATCATCATATTTAAAAAAACAAAAGCATTGAGGAAAATAAATGATAAATAAAAAGTCCATGATAAGGGATAGACTTTCATGGTTTCATACATAACATCAGTCCAATCTTCAAAGGTAACAACGCGAAACAAGGTCAACATAGAGACTAAAATGTCACCCCATAGCACCTCATTTATCTCGCCAAACAACATACTGCCTGCTGCCGCATAGATATAAAAAATAATAAACATCAATAACAACACGTAACCCATCGGGGGCAACGCTTTAATCAATGCCGAGATCAATATTCGTAACTCAGGAATCACTGAAATAAGCCGTAATACCCGAAAAATTCTTACCAACCGCGCTAATAACACCGCTTCAGAATCATCTATAGGTATTAAACTAATCGCTACGATTAAGGTATCAAAGACATTCCATGCTTTTTTAAAGAATGATAGTGAGTGTCCTTCTGCAATGAAACGGACAATAATTTCAAATAAAAATAGGTAAGTAATCGCAATATCAATAAAGGATATTATTTTTAAGTAATCAGGGTCAATATCATACGTTTTCACGCCAATCATTAAGGCTGAAAATATAATGACGGAAATAATAATAAACTGAAAAATACGGTTGTTATTCAATCGATTAAGAAAGTCTTTAAGCTGTGAGATAAGCATAACGAAATACAAAAGTGAAAGTAAGCGAGGCATTATTAGGAATAACGCTCTGGATTACAAGTTGCCTTGAACTATTAAAGCGTAAAATAATTCTGTGTTCTTCCATTTTCTGATGGATAAAGCCTTTCAAGCTAAAACCTTAAAGCCCACATATAAATCAACCATATTAACCACAGTCGATTGCACCGTAAGCGACTGATCTAAGGCTAGTAGGTCTTGTTTATTAATTTTAGGTTCTATCGCCAAGTCAGGCAATATTAAGGTAGTTTTTCGCTCATCCTGCATTACCACAACGGCCTCCCCCTGCCATGATTCACCTGACTGCTTTTGCTGTTGTTTTAAGTACAATAGCTTCCAATGTTGATTTGACTGGCGCTCTGCTTTACGTGCAGCAAAACTACCCTCATCCGCCAAACCAATTCGCTCAACCATTACCTCATGATCTAACAAGGGTTGCTCTGTCAAAAAGGCCCGTAGTTGTTGATGCACCACCAAATCTAAATAGCGTCGAATCGGACTAGTAACGCGTGTATAACAGGGCAAACCTAGGCCGAAGTGCGATGCAGGGTCGGTATTATGGCGCGATGCTTTAAAAAAACGGCGATAGGCATAATGCTCAGATAATTTCTCAGGGTGTTGAATCTCTTCTGGCTCTGGCTGATGCGCATACGGAATGGGTATATTATTTTGTGTGGCAAACAATGCAACTGCCTCACCAGCAGCTAGCATAGCCTCAGTGACTATTTTCCGGCTACCGCCACGACTATACGGTTGAATCATAATCTCACCATCACTGACTTTAATATTGACTTCAGGCAAATCCAACATTGCTGCGTTGTTATTTAAACGACGTTGATGATAGCGATCGGTTATTGCTTTTAAGTCGGCGAAGGTGGTTTCTAATGCCTCATCCGCAGCATCGTATGTTGTTCGCGTGACCTTGAGCGATGAAAAACAAATTTTAATATCTTCAAGCTCACCCGACGCCGTTATACGAAAACCAACCGACAAGGCATTACTTGATTCTTGCAAGCCCAAGCCCAATTTTTGCGTAATGGTTGTCGGTAACATGTGAATCGTTTGATCGGGCAAATAAACATTTGTACCTCGCCCACGCGCTTCAATATCCAGTTCTGAATCAGGCGTGACCAACGATGACACATCGGCAATATGCACCCACAAAAAATCATTCTCTAATGAAATTGCATCGTCAGGATCTTGATTACCGACATCATCAATCGCCCATGCTGCTAGGTGTTGCAGGTCTCGACGTTGCGTTTCTAATGCTTCAGGAATCATTAACTCAGGATCGTGCAGGGTAAGCCCGAAACGGCGTGGCCAAGGGTTATATTCTTCGTCCCAGTACCCCAACTTAATTAATAAGCCATGCGCCACTTCTTTCGTTTCTTGTAGACTGAGGGCTTTCATAATACGACTACCCTCACGCTCCCCGCACGCCAGTTGTTCTATTTCAACAAGGTGAGTGTAATCGTCTTTTTTAATTTTATTATCTTTAATACGTTCTAATAAGGTATTCCACGCTTCTTTTTTATCACTATCTGCTTTACGCTTCTCTTGATCAGCGGTAATTAAATCCTGCGGACGCACTTCAATTAAATCAGTTTCTGTATCTAATGAAAAATACAAACCATCAACCACCAACATCCAACTAGACCAAGCACTCTGCGGGGTAAATTCACCGTATAACAGTTCAGCTAAATCACTTAACGATACTGGCTCACCTTCCAATAACTCCAAGGTCTCATCTAAGGTATTCAGCGTTTCTGGAACATCCATATCCAACACAGCAACATCATTCAGTGGTCCAGGATGAATTAATTTGATATCTTTATCGCGTACCCGCTTTGTGGTTTTAAAAAATAAAATATCTATTTTATCACTAACAGCCTCTACGATAGCGGCTTTACTCTTGTAATAAACTAGCGCGCCCTTTTTTAAGGTGCTTTTATTTAAAGCTGTCATGTATTTTTCTACCTAAGGTTGTCAGAAATGTAATCATAAGAGTTGTCAAAAGTGCCGACAACAAACCCCATAGACCAGCGATATAGGCAAACAAATCCGGCGCTTTCATCATGGTGCTCATTAACGATTCTTCATAATAAAAAAACCACTGATGATTATCCGGAAATACCCAAATATGCATTTGATTAAATATTTTCTCAGGGCCAAGCGCTAAGGTAGCACCAATAAGTATCAGCATCACAGCCACAATGTTTAACCAAGCTGTTAACGAGGGTAATACGACTTTCTTTAGCATCAAAACTAAACTTACAGCTAACCATAAAATAATGAGACCAATGATCAAAGGTTTTAGTTTATCCAATAAATTCGCAACATCTTGCAAATGGGTAACCTCCGCCGAAGTAAACAATACTATCGCTTGGTTATCAACGTTATAACTCAGCTGCGTTAAGCCTTGCCCATGATTTTGAATCGCTACACTAACTTGATGGAATAGCTGCAATCGCTGTGCTTTAGTGGTGAACTCAAAACCCAGTTTATTTTTAGTATTTCTTGGTGCGAAGTGTTCAATATGCTCCGCAACACCAATTTCCTCATACAACACAGGGTAGGCGAAATCGGCCTTACTTAACAACCACCAACTAGCGGGCAATGTCACCAAAAAAGTCAGTAATAAATAAAAGCCCCATAATAGTTTACTCATTGTTTTTCAAAATCCAGCGAGGCTGAGTTAATGCAATAGCGTAAGCCTGTAGGTTGAGGCCCGTCAGGAAAAACATGCCCAAGGTGCGCATCGCAGTTTGCACAACGTATCTCCACGCGCGTCATCCCATGCGTTGAATCAGTAATTTCAATAACGGCATCTTCTGTCACAGGCTGCCAATAACTGGGCCAACCACTCCCCGAGTCATACTTTTCATCTGAGCTGAATAAAGCCGACTCACAACAAATACAATGATAAATACCCGACTCTGTATTTTGATAATATTTACCGGTAAAAGCAGGTTCAGTTGCTCCTTCTTGGGTAATCTTATATTCTTCTTCCGTTAGCTTTTGTTTAAGTTGGTGTTTATCCGTATTCGCCCCTTCTGTTTCATCCACTTTCAAGCCCGTTAAATATAAAACCCATGCCGCAAACAATGACTTATCAGGTGAAATTAATACCGAGCGCACTTGCATCGCCTGCCTGAATACGGTTTCACCTTCCAAGGTACATGCATAACCACCGGCTTCTTCCAATATCAATGTTCCTGCGGCCAAATCCCACAGTTTCATTCCCCCATGCAAATACAAATGACCTCGGTTGGCCGCCATCCATGCCCATTCCAATACACAAGAACCCAAATTACGTTGTGATTTATACGGAGCATCACTGAATAAACGCTGTACCAAATCTGGCTTTAAGCGTTTAAAATCCACAATAGCGATACTTTTGTCGAGAGAAAAGCTACTCGGCTTACATAATAAATCCTCACCATTCAGCCAAGCCCCCTGCCCTTTAACCGCACTAAACATCTCATCCCGCACAGGGTCATAGGTAATACCTATTTTAACTTCACCATTCACAAATAGAGCCAGAGAAGTAGCAAAAAGTGGAATTCCAGCGGCAAAATTACTGGTACCATCCAAAGGGTCAAGACACCATAGATGTCTGGAATTTTGTAATAACGACTCCTGCACTGTCAGATCCATTTCTTCACTTAAAAAGGTAATAGCGGGATAAAGTTCAGCAAGACTTTGACGAATGCGTTTATCTGCGGATAAATCAGCCTCGGTCAATAAACTACCATCATCCTTGACCTCAAATCCGACTTGGTTAAAGCGCGGTAAGATTTCTTGTTGCGCAACGTCACGAATCAAATTTTCTAGTGTTTTTAAATCAGGAAGCATTGTATTCTTAACTCATCAAATTAATTAGTCACAGTTTATCAAATGGCAAGCATCTTAATCATACTATTTTTAGCCTTAATTGCATGGTTTTGGCTTAACTCAATCCGTGCTAAAGAGATTGCCATGGCGGCCTCCTCCCAGGCTTGCCAGCAAATACAGGCCCAGTTTTTAGACCAGACCGCCTCGTTAAAAAAGCTTCGCTTCATTCGTAACCGTAACGGCAAATTAGGAATTCTACGCGTTTATGGGTTTGATTTTAGTCGTGACCGTGAAAGTCGCTCAAAAGGCTTTGTCGAAATACAAGACCACAAAGTCATTAAAGTATATCTTGATGATGAAACAGGCATGACCATTTTATGAATGCTTTTAACAAATCCTTGTGCATCATTTTACTATCGCTAACAACTCTGGATCTTAGCGCCAAAGATAATACCGAAAAATTGGGTGATGCCATCTACATTCTGTCACCCACAGTTGCTTATGGTAGTACTTTTTATAAGGATGACCCTCAAGGTCGTATTCAATTTTACAAATCCATACTGACCAATACTGCTGTTACTTTTGCCTTAAAATATTCAGTAAAAAAACAACGACCCAATGGCAAGGATAACCGCTCTTTTCCTTCTGGTCATACCTCAACCAGCTTTCAAAGTGCTGCTTTTTTACATAAGCGCTATGGCTTAACAGCAGCCGTTCCGCTATACATAGGGGCAACCTATGTTGCCTATAGCCGGGTGGACTCTAAAAACCATGACACCACAGATGTATTAGCCGGTGCATTAATTGGTGGCTTGAGTAGTTACTTTTTCACAACTCCGTATAAGAAGAAAAAACCAATGATTCAACTGATGCCAGTCGTTTCAAACAATACACTGGGGTTAACCTTTTCCGCACACTGGTAGTATGCGTTATAAATCAAAACGGAGAAAAGTCCTATTATTAAAAAATACTGCTAAACTTATACTACTTCTCTCTGAGTAGTTACAAATTATCTTAAACAAAGGAGTACATAAAAATGTCAGTCGCAAAAGTAACCGAAATTACCTCAAACTCAACAAAAAGCTTTGAAGATGCCGTAGAAAATGGCATAGCTCGCGCCAATAAAACCCTAAAAAATATCAGTAGCGCCTGGGTTGCAGACCAAAGTGTTTCAGTCGAAAACGGTAAAGTATCATCCTACAATGTGCGCATGAAGATCACCTTTGTGCTTGAGTAAAAACTGCGCTTGCGTACCACACGCATAAACATAAAGACATCCACAAAAGGCACGAGCAGTCACGAAAGGTTTACTGTTATGTTTTTCATGCCTTTCGTATTTTTCGTGGACTGATTCCTACTTCCACCGTATTATTCTCACCATCAAAATAAACAAGGATTTTCACATGGGTTTTATGACAGGTAAACGCGTCCTCATTGCAGGTATTGCATCCAATCGTTCTATCGCTTACGGCATCGCAAAAGCAATGCACCGCGAGGGCGCCGAATTGGCTTTTACTTACCCCAATGACCGCATGAAAAGCCGCGTTGAAAAAGTTGCAGCCGAGTTAGGCAGCGAGATTATTTTAGCATTAGATGCAGCAAGCGATGCTTCTATCAACGACTGTTTTACTGACCTTGCTAAAACATGGGACGGCTTAGATGTCGTTGTTCATTCAATCGGCTTTGCCCCAAAAGAAGAGCTTGAAGGAAGTATTGTCGATAACACTACTCGCGAAGGCTCCGGCATTGCCCACGATATTAGCACTTACAGTTTTTTAGCTATGGCAAAAGCCGCAAAACCCTTGATGCAAGGCCGTGAAAATCCCTCAATGCTTACACTCAGCTACTTAGGTGCTGTCGCCTCAATTCCTAACTACAATGTAATGGGTATGGCAAAAGCCAGCCTAGAAGCTGCGGTACGCTTTATGGCAGCTGACTTAGGCCCCGATGGTATCCGAGTTAACTGTATATCCGCAGGCCCGATTCGTACGCTTGCTGCTGCAGGAATTAAAGATTTCAAGAAAATGTTAAACTCATTTGCCAGCTCAGCACCTTTGCGCCGTAACGTCACTATTGATGAAGTCGGCAATGCTGCCGCCTTTTTATCTTCTGACTTAGCCTCTGGCATATCCGCAGAAATTATGTACGTGGATGCTGGCTTTAATACCGTTGGTATGATGTTAAGTGATAGTTCTGAATCTGAGTAGGTCTACATAAGGAAAACCTAGTGAATTCTGCGAGCTTACAAGGCATCAAGTCCTAGGCGTATTTTTTGAGAATGGTCGCTCCCTTCACAAAAATCACAACAACGGAATTGATGCCTTGCAAGCTCACCCTGCGGGGCTTAGTCAAGTTTCCAATTTCTTCGTTATTTGTTTTTACCATATTTAGTGCTTTGCTTGCAAATGACTTAAAAACGCATGCAGAATAACTATGCAAAAAACAAATGCCTCGAACTTGAAAACTTGGCGTTGCCAGAATCCAGCTAGGTTATTCAGATGTTTCATGAAGGTGGCTACAATTTCAATGAAACATTCGGGTTAGCTAAGACCTGCTTATCAAAACGGACTAAAGCCACCGCCAAAACTACTCATAGGGTTCATACTGGTCATTGGATTCATGCCTGTCATTCCGCCCATGCCCATTGGTGACATTGCAGACATCGGTGACATTGGCGAACCAAAACTACTCATTGGTGATGTCATGCCACTTAAAGGCGGAAAGCCACTGTTATCCATCATAGATGAACCAAAGTTTGGGAAGTTTTTCATACCTGTCCCGCCAAATGACTTATAACTATTAACGATAGGGGCAGGTCGGTAAACATAAGTCTGTGGCCTAACAAAATAAGGATTTACAAATTGCCGTGTAGGAGGCGTTACTAAGTACGGGTTTAATTGATTAGCTGCAGTACTAGTACCATAAATGGGGCTACCGTAAGGAGACTGAAACGGTATCTGCTGATAAGGGTTTGTGTAAGCGGCGCTTAGGTATGGGTTGTGATATTGATTCTGGTAAGCACCTTGATAAGGTGCGAGGTAATTGTTGGCGTTATATCCCGAATTACAGTTTTTGTTATATCCCGAGTTACCAAATCCACCAAAACTATTACCCGACATTTCTTCCATCCAATACATTGGTGTCCACACCGGCCAATCGTTACAACCGTTGTTATTACCGCCAAAGAAGTTGCCAAAACCATTACTGTTATTACCAAAGAAACCATTTGCACTACTGGTACTAACGGTACCCAGAAAACCTAAAAGCAACACGGTTTTAATCATTGGTTTTTTCATCTGACTACTCCTAAATTTAACAATTCTGAGACCTTTGCACGAGTCGTGGCGAAAGAAGAATCAGTTGAGATTTTACTGATTAAGGCGAAAAACAGTGAAATTTCAACCATTTTTACTCGTCACTCGACACATGCAAAAGCCTCATTCTATACAAAGAATCATAATACATCGTATAGGCTTAACTTAAGCTTAGCAGATTTTTGATAATTATCAGTTTAAGAGGTCAATAGAATGCTTAATAAATCAGCATTTGCGGCAGGAAACTGATAGTCTTCAAGTGCTGTTTTTTCAACCCAGCGCATCGGTTGACCCTCCAAGCCTTTTGGCTCACCCTGCCATTTTCTAACTTCGTAGACTTCGAGAGTAATATTTTTAGAGGAGTACTGGTGTGTAATATTGGTTAAAAAAGTAGCCGATTCAAGCTCAATACCTAGCTCCTCTTTTAGTTCACGTGAAAGTGCTTGTTGTGGTGTTTCTACAGCTTCGATTTTCCCACCTGGAAATTCCCACTTATTACCTTGGTGTTGCTCTACACCGCGTTTTGTTATTAATATTTGGTTCTTTTTATTAATAATAACGGCTATCGCAACGTGTACTGTCATTTTTTCTTGAGGTTCTTTTTAAAAAATAACAAGGGCTTAAAGTCTGCCACACAGCGCATTTTAGGAATCCAGCGAGCGAGGTTATTGGCAGTAAATACACGGCCTTCATGCTCATTTTCAAACACACCATCATGAAATAAAACAACGCCATTACGGCCTTTTTTACCATTGCCGCAAAGCTGTCCCAAGACATTGTCTAATATTTGATCACCGTGTTGATATTTTTCATTCCAGTCATAGGCTGTCATTTCCCAACCTAAATGAAAGAACTTCGCTTTTTTTAAGGCCTCCATCACCTGTGGTTGCTCTTTTTGATTAAACATGCCATCACCATAAGGCAGCCTAAAAATAGCAGGCTCTGTGGTGAAATAAGGCTCTAATATGCGGCGTGAATCCATAATGGTTTTAGTTAGCTCTACCGGAGATAATTTTGAATGATGGTAGTGCTCATAACTGTGTGAGCCGATATCATGCCCTTCTCTTTTGATGCGCTGAAGTGTTGCAAAACGTTGTTTGCACAGTTGTAATGATTTTGTTCCGGCGAGGTGTTTTTTACAATCAACTTTGTTGCCTAACACTAAAAATGTTGCTTTTATATTTTCTCGTTTCAATATATCAAGAATTTTTGGTGTCACACTACCGACGCCGTCATCAAAACTTAAATGTAGCTTATGCTTTTGGGTGCTGCATTGATACTTTGCACGGACGGTGTTGCAATCGTCACTGGCAATGACTTGTGTGGCAAGCAATGGGCTTGCTAAAAGCAGTGTTATTATCCCTAAACTTATTTTTTTCATAGTTATTCCATTTTTCTAATTTTTTACGTACATCAATGCAGTGAGCACTCAGCTACGATACTCTGCATTAATCGTAACGTATTCATGCGATAAATCGGATGTCCAAACTGTCGCACTGTTATCACCCGCATTAAGTGCCACCCGAATAGTAATTTCCTCTTTATCCATTTCAGCTTGCCCTTGTGCTTCTTGATAATTTGGGTGTGGTTCACCATTCTCTAAAAGTTGAGTATCACCTAGCCATAATGATAATTTACTGACATCTAAATCTTGAACAGGTGCTTTGCCTATTGCCATTATTAAACGTCCCCAGTTTGGGTCACTGGCAAATAATGCTGTTTTAACCAAAGGAGATCGCGCTATTGAGTAAGCGATTTCTTTGGCATAATCATAATGAGGGGCGGCTTCGACGTTTATTGTTACAAATTTAGTTGCGCCTTCGGCATCACGAATAATCGCTTGCGCCAATTGCTGGCAAACCTCGTTAATCGCGGTGGCTATTGTTGCTTTATTACTACTATCAAGTATTACACCTGACTTTCCTGTTGCCATTAATATCAAAGAATCATTGGTTGAGGTATCACCATCAACCGTAATACTGTTAAATGAATCCTTAACAACATCATTTAAAACTTGTTGCAATGTGTCCTTATCAATAGCGACATCGGTTGCCACATAAGCCAGCATGGTCGCCATATTCGGCTCTATCATGCCTGCACCTTTAGTCATTCCTGTAATAGTGACTGTTTTACCATCAACTTGGATACTTTTACTCACCGCCTTGATGCTGGTATCCGTCGTCATAATCGCTTTAGCAGCACGCATCCAGTTATCTTCAGCAAGGCTTTCAAGTAGTGCGGGAACGTTTTCGACAATATCCCAATACGGCAGTTGCTCACCGATTACTCCCGTTGAAAATGGCAGAACACTATCTAAAGCAGTTAAGGTTTGATCCGCTATTTCGGCACAGATCATTCGGGCAGAGGTCAAGCCTTCCTCTCCCGTACCGGCATTCGCGTTGCCTGCATTAATCACCAAGTAGCGAATTCCTTCAGAGCGTGCTAAGTGCTCTTTACAAACAATGACAGGCGCTGCACAAAAGGCATTTTTTGTAAACACACCTGCAACGGTACTACCCTCAACTAATTCAATTAAGGTCAAATCATCACGATCTTTATAACGAAGATTAGCTTCTATCGCACCTAGGCGAATGCCTTTAACGGGCTTTAGCGATTTTGGAACTACAAGATTTACAGCCATGTAAATTACCGATTTAGATTAGACAGATAAGTACAAGATCAACTAACTGTTCAGATTGCCTCTAACGTTTGTCAGATCGCGGCGAAAAATATGAAGTTTACGAATTGTAAATGAATATTTTTCAACAAAAAGCTGGAAAACGTTAGAGGTGATCTGAGCAGTTACGCAAGTTTACCATGGCATTGCTTGTATTTTTTCCCTGATCCACAAGGGCATGGTTCATTACGCCCTACTTTCTCAATATCACGCTTAAATGGCTTAACCGCTTCTGCCGTAAAGCCTTCTTCTCTTGAGCCTGCGGCAGAGTCTGTAATACCTAATGAGCTCCCTGCATCTTGATGTACAAAGTCTAAGTCAGCACCTTGCTCATGTTCTATACGATGTTGTTCTTCAATAGCTTCGGCTTCTTCTGGCATGGTAATTTCTAAACGTGTAAAAAAGGCAACCACATCTTGCTTGATTTTACCCAGTAGGCTATCAAACATTTCAAAGGCTTCTTTCTTAAATTCTTGCTTAGGGTCTTTTTGTGCGTAACCGCGTAGGCCGACCGATTGACGTAAATAATCCATTGAAGCTAAATGTTCCTTCCAATGAGAATCTAACACATGCAACATCACATCACGTTCTAAATTGCGCATCGCCTCGTCACCGACTAAGGTTTCTTTGGCTTTAATCGTCATCTTTACCGTTGCGAGAATTTTTTCACGCAAAGTTTCTTCGTGTAAACTTTCATCAGCATCTAACCATGCTTGAATATCCAAATCTAGATTAAAGTCATCTTTGAAGGTTTTCGTTAATCCTGTCACATCCCACATTTCATCCAGTGAGCCTTCAGGAATGTACATACTTATGGTCGAATCAACCACATCATCAATAAATAATTCGATTGACTCAGAAACATCGGCTGATTCTAATAGCTCAGAACGTTGCTCATAAATTACTTTTCGTTGATCATTGGCAACGTTGTCGTATTCTAATAAATTTTTACGAATATCAAAGTTATGCCCTTCTACTTTACGCTGTGCGTTTTCAATGGATTTAGACACCATCTTAGCTTCTATCGCTTGACCTTTTTCCATGCCTAAGCGTTGCATAATTGCCTTAACTTTATCCGATGCAAAGATTCGCATTAAATTATCTTCTAAGGATAAGAAAAAGCGTGATGAACCAGGGTCACCTTGGCGTGCCGCACGGCCTCGTAATTGGTTATCAATTCGACGAGATTCATGGCGCTCCGTACCTATAATATGCAAACCGCCTGCGGCAATTACTGCATCATGGCGTTTTTGCCAATCCGCTTTTAGCGCTGCAATATCTGCTTCATCGGCATCATCACCTAGCGCTTTTAGTTCAGCCTCTAACGAGCCACCTAATACAATATCTGTACCACGTCCTGCCATATTCGTTGCAATGGTCAAGGCACCTGGGCGACCCGCACTCTCTATAATGTTCGCTTCACGTTCGTGCTGTTTAGCATTGAGTACTTCATGCTCAACCTTCATTTGATTCAACAAATTCGATAAGACTTCAGAGGTTTCTATAGAAGCTGTACCAACCAATACTGGCTGACCTTTCTTTTTACAGTCCGCAATTTCTTCGGCGATGGCTTGGTATTTTTCTTCTTCTGACATGTAAACTAAGTCATTCCCATCTTCACGCGCGAGGGGTTTATTACCCGGAATAACCACAACTTCAAGCCCATAAATTTCTTGTAGTTCAAAGGCTTCAGTATCAGCCGTTCCTGTCATGCCCGATAGTTTATCGTAGAGGCGGAAATAATTTTGAAAAGTAATCGATGCCATTGTTTGGTTTTCAGGATTGATCGTTAAGCCTTCTTTGGCTTCTACCGCTTGATGTAAACCATCTGACCAGCGCCTCCCTGGCATGGTACGACCAGTAAATTCATCGACAATAACAACTTCATTATCATTAATAATGTAATCGGTATTTTTTTGAAATAAGTTGTGCGCCCTTAATGATGCATTAAAATGATGCAATATCGAGATACTGTCATTATCATAAAGCCCCTGATCTTGCCCTAATATACCTGCTTTCTGTAATAACGTTTCGGCGGTTTCATGCCCTACATCGGTTAAGAATATCTGTTTACTTTTCTCATCAACTGTAAAATCACCCGGAACGGTTACTTCTTCCTCACCATCATCTTCACCTTCTTGGCGTTTTAGTTGTGGCACAATACTATTAATCGCAGCATAAAGCTCAGATGAGTCTTCTGCCGCACCAGAGATAATAAGCGGCGTTCTCGCCTCATCGATAAGAATAGAGTCCACTTCATCGATAATAGCGTAATTTAAATCACGTTGAACTCGCTCTTCTTTGCTAAACGCCATGTTATCGCGTAAATAGTCAAACCCAAATTCATTGTTGGTGCCGTAGGTAATATCAGCGGCATAAGCTGCTTGACGCTGATCATGATCGAGGCCGTTAATAATGACACCAGTGCTTAAACCTAAAAAGCTATATAACTTCGACATCCACTCAGCATCACGTTGTGCCAAATAATCATTGACTGTAATAACATGCACGCCCTTAGCAGGCAGTGCATTAAGGTATGCAGATAGAGTCGCCACTAGGGTTTTACCTTCACCCGTGCGCATTTCAGCAATTTTTCCTTCATTTAGGGCCATTCCACCAACCATTTGCACGTCATAATGGCGCATTCCCATAACACGTTTGCTAGCTTCTCGTACCGTTGCAAAGGCTTCAGGTAATATGTCTTCTAGTGTTGCGCCCTGTTTTAATCGCTCACGAAACTCGCTGGTTTTTGATTGGATTTGTTGATCAGTTAATTTAGCTAACGGCTCTTCAAAGTCATTAATGCTTGTTGTAATTTTTAAGTATGCTTTAACCAAGCGATCATTACGACTACCAAAAAGCTTTTTAGTCACTTTACCAAACATGTTTGTTATTCCCCTTGAACACCAATGATTGCCTAATTAGATAAATGCATTTGCCAAAATCAGACAGAATAGATCAAACATATGGGTTAGCGAATATTAATCAAGCACCAAATCACAGTATTGACCACAATAATTGGCGCATTATATTACAATGAAACAGAGAAATAACTGAATGAGATTTTTATTTTTAACTATTTGTTAGTTTCTTTATTTTTGTCATAAAACATTTCATAAGTTCTGACGAAAAAAGCTGAATTAAATTTTAGCTATTAGAGGGACAAGTTGGGTAGTAACCATATTTACTTATTATCTGAGTAGTGCAAAGGTCTCTATTTATCTATATTGATCAAAGTCTAACACTTATTTCTCAATCATATTAAAGCCTTCTAAGTAGCTTAACGGATCAACAGTTTTTCTGTTCTTCCAAACTTCCAAATGAAGATGCGGCCCCGTAACTCGGCCCGTACTTCCCACCTCCCCTATCTTCGCCCCTTTACGCACAACTTCACCGAGCGACACATTAAAAGTACTTAAATGAGCATAGCGGCTTTTTAATGAATGACTATGACGAATTTCGACAACTTTCCCATAACCTCCTTTCCTCCCTACATATGATACAAAACCACTCGCAATTGTTTGCACCTCTGTACCTGTAGGTGCCGCAAGATCGACACCATTATGATTTCGATGTTTGCCATTAATCGGATCACGCCTCGGGCCATAACGTGATGAGATGTAGCCCTTTGGAACCGGCTGGGTAAAGTCACTAATGAGTTCAATATTATTATTTTTATCAGCATAAAGGCTTATCGCTTGTTTCTCTAGATGCTTAAATTCTAACATTTGCTTTAATTGAAAATAGTGCTTTTCTTGTTGAGTGATATCTTTTTCTAAGGCATCAATATCATTAGATAAAGAGGAGGTTTTATAAAGTTGTAAAGACTGTGATTGATTTAAACCACCTACGGCTGGCTCTTCCTTAAGCATAAATTGTTTTATATCTATATTTTCTTGACGTGCGATGAAGTTGCCCAGTGTATTTAAACGGTCTACTTGTAGCCTGAGCTTTCCAAGCTCAACCAACTTAGCCTCTATAGTCGGATCGAGGTCATGTTTAATTTGACTGATTACTGGTTGTTTTACCGACTTGTAAATATAGCTACTTAATGAAACAACACCGACTGATAAAAAGAAAATCAATGGTAGCGCATATGTTAGTTTTGTAGTTAGGTTAAATTTACGATGCTTTGATCCATCATCACTAATTAATATAACTTTCATGCTATCCTTTGCCTTGAGAAGTAATTAACCCATTTGGGTTAAAAGAAAACCCAGTAATAAACTGAATTAAACAAAGTAGTCACTATGAAGAATATTAATGATCTGGTAAATTCGCAGCTATCTAGCCGTATCAAATCAAATGATAAGCTGTCTGACTTTGTTTATTCATTATTACACCTTAATAAAGAAAAACATAAGTTATGGGTAATTTCTAAACAACAGCAATTAACTATTTTGACCGATAACCCTTATCTAGCAACCCAGATAAATTACCAAAAAGACATAATCTGTAAAGAATTGAATCGTCGATATCTACTAAACCTAAAAACCAGCAGGGTTAAAATTATCCCGCCTACAGGCACAATAGAAAAGGTGAGAGAAGAACGGTTTATTATCAGTGAAAAAACATCAGAAGTTTTGAAAAATATTGCAGGGGATATTAAAGATGAAACATTAAGGGAACAATTGCTTAAGTTATCAAACACATCACTAATTAATAAAAATGATTAACGGGAATCTTGATAAAATTATGACAAGCAATAAGCTAAGCTAAGGCGCACTGGTCGCCAATATATAACTGAGGGACCTTATCAGCTTCATCAAGAGTTGTGATTTCCCATGCATCTTGTTGTTTTTGTAGTTCTAACAATAATAAATTATTGATCGCATGACCTGATTTATGCCCATGATAGGCACCGATTATACCGTGACCTAGCACATACAAATCACCAATTGCATCCAGCATTTTGTGTTTCACAAATTCATCGCTATAACGCAAACCATCTTTATTTAAAACGCGGTATTCATCCAAAACTACTGCATTACCAAAATTACCACCTAAGCCTAAGTTCTTAGAGCGTAACAGCTCAACATCACGCATAAAGCCGAAGGTTCTAGCACGACTGATTTCTTTATTATAAGACTCTATCGATAAATCATGTGCCAACTTTT
>JALSJU010000068.1 GCA_026989145.1 Thiotrichaceae bacterium | reverse complement strand
TTCGGAGAAAACCCACATGTCAAAAGTTGTAATGGTTATCCTTGCTGCAATCACACTTGCCTTAATTTTTGGTGTTGGTGTATATAATAAAATAGTTAGTGGCGACGAAAACGTCACGGCTTCTTGGTCTGAAGTAGTTAATCAATACCAGCGTCGTGCTGATTTAATTCCTAATTTGGTTAAAACTGTAGAAGGTTTTGCCGCTCAAGAAAAAGAGGTATTAACCAGTGTGGTTGAGGCGCGTGCTAAAGCCACTCAAACAGCCATTAATGTGACACCTGAGTTATTAAACGACCCCGCTAGTTTTCAAAAATTCACCCAAGCGCAAGATCAACTAGGTTCGGCGCTAAGCAAACTTTTAGTCACCGTTGAGCGTTACCCTGATTTAAAGTCCGACAAGAATTTCTTACAATTACAAAGTCAGTTAGAAGGCACTGAAAACCGTATTGGTGTTGCGCGCTCGCGTTATGTCCGTGCTGTTAAAGACTACAACTTAGCAGTACGTAAATTCCCCGGCAACCTTTTTGCGGGCAGTATGGGCTTTACAACCAAACCAAACTTTAGCGTAGCAAATGAGGCTGAAATCGCTCAGCCACCAGCGGTTAATTTTAATAACACGGCCCCTGCTCAGTAATATTTTTACTGAATCATGCAAAAAACCTACCCATTCTTTCTAGCCTTTTGGTTTAGTCTTTTCACACTGGTTTCTAGTGTGGCATGGGCTGATTTGCAAAAAATACCGCCTTTAACTGCGCGTGTCACTGATTTAGCAGGCATGCTCAATAGCGAGCAACAGGGTCACTTAGAACAAATCCTCAGTGATTTAGAAAAAACCAAAGGCAGCCAAGTTGCGCTATTAATTGTTCCCACTACACAGCCAGAATCAATCGAAGGC
The DNA here is from genome assembly GCA_026989145.1 of Thiotrichaceae bacterium. GTDB lineage: Bacteria > Pseudomonadota > Gammaproteobacteria > Thiotrichales > Thiotrichaceae > Cocleimonas. The sequence continues at coordinate 15,022 of JALSJU010000068.1, read as the reverse complement.
TATTCTTTGCGCGCGGTTGAAGCATGGAAGTTAGGCCGTGAAAAAGTAGATGATGGCGTACTTTTACTGATCGCTAAAGATGACCGAAAAATTCGCATTGAAGTAGGTTACGGTCTGGAAGGCGCCATTACTGATCTTTCTGCTGGGCGTATTATTCGTGAATACATTACCCCTGAATTTCGGCGTGGGCGTTTTTATGAAGGCACACTTGCTGGAACTGCACAAATAATTAATCTGATAAAAGGCGAGCCGCTGCCTGCGCCTAGCTCTTCACAAGGAAGCGCTGTTGGCGATGCTGACCCTGGGTTTATCTTTTTTGTTTTAGTTGCAGCAAGTACCTTTCTAGGTCAATTTTTAACCCCGTTATTGGGTCGCTTAATCACTGTATCCGTATTGACCGTGGCAGGTTCTGGCATAGTCTGGTTGGTCTCTCAAAGCCTATTCATGGCTATGTTGGCCGCCTTATTTATTGGCTTGTTCACCTTCTCCGCTACCGGAGCACGCAGTAGCAGTTATCGTGATGGTGGCGGTTACGGTGGAGGCTTCGGGGGCGGTGGCAGTTTTGGCGGAGGAGGAGGCTTCAGCGGTGGCGGAGGCGGTTTTGGAGGCGGAGGCGCCTCGGGTGGTTGGTAATGAAACTTAAACGAATTCTCACACATTTATTCTACCCTGGCTGGTGGCTTAGGCGTGATTTTCCACCTGCTGAATTAGCTAAAATTGAAGCGGCGATTAAAAAATCAGAAGCAACCCACAGTGGTGAAATCCGCTTTGCCATAGAAAGTGCTCTACCTTTAAGAGCGCTTTGGAATAATGAAACGCCTACAGAACGCGCCATTGAAGTATTTTCACTTTTACGAGTCTGGGATACAGAAGATAATAACGGCGTTTTAATCTACTTATTATTAGCCGACAAAAAAGTTGAAATTACTACCGACCGAGCAATTAATAAAGTTGTAGACTCACAAGAATGGCAAAGAATTTGTCAACTGATTGAATATGACTTTAAACAAGGCAACTTTAGTGGTGGTGTAGAAAATGGGATTCAGGAAATCAGTATTCTATTAAACAAGTATTTTCCAGTATCACCACACGATATTAATGAACTTTCGGATAAACCGGTGATTTTATAGTAGACTCAAGGTATCTAAATAGACAATGGAATGTTTACTATGAGCACTAAAACCTTAAGTATTAAACCAAGCAGAAAATTATTATTAGCTATCCCCCCTTTGCTACTTTTTACAAGCGTTGCTTACTCCGCAGGCTTTGCACTTATTGAAAATTCTGCATCTGGTATGGGTAACGCTTTTGCCGGTGCCGCTGCAGTAGCTGAGGATTCATCAACAATTTGGTTTAACCCTGCCGGTATGACTTATCTTGGTGAGAATAACCCATCTAAATCTCAAGTCTCAAGTGCAGTACATATCATTAGTGCTAAAACGGATTTTACAGATAAAGGGTCTAGTGCCCCAGCATCATTATTGTCAACAATTGATGGTAAAAAAAATGTGAGTGAGCGAGTTACATCCGCAGTACCAAATTTATATTACATGAGAAAAATTAAACCACGTCTAAATTTTGGTATCTCAATCAATGCACCCTTTGGTTCGACCACTAAATATGACGAGGATTGGATCGGACGTTATCAAGCAACAGAAACTGAAATGAAAACAGTAAATATCAACCCATCGTTATCATGGAAAGCGAATAATAAGTTGAGCCTGGGTGGAGGCATAAGTGCGCAATATATTCATGTAAGTTTAGGTAAGTCTTTAGACTCAGCCGCTGCATGTAGAAAAGTTGCGTTAGCCAGCGGCTCCTCCGCCACGTTGGATGCATGTAATACGAGCTACCCTGAAGCCTCACAAGTGAAAAAAGATAGTCAGGTCATCGTAGAAGGTGATGATATATCATTTGGGTATAACCTTGGCTTACTTTATCAAGCAACAACACGAACAAGAATAGGCGCTACTTACCGATCTCAAGTTAAGCATAATTTAGAAGGTGACATTAGTTTTGAGCTTGATCCTACGCTTAAAGCAATTGGCAAAGGCTTAGAGGCTAAAGGAATAAATACCTTTAAAGATCGTAATATCGAAGCAGTTACAGACTTACCTGAAACCATTGCACTCTCTGTCGCACATAAAGTTAACAATAAACTTGAGCTACTTGGTGATGTGACGTGGACAGGCTGGAGTTCTTTTCCTGAATTGTTAATAACAGATGCTAAAACAGGTGCAGATGTCACTAGAACACCTGAAAATTGGACTGACGTTACACGAGTATCATTGGGTGCTAATTTTCAATATAGCGACAAGCTTGTTCTACGAACAGGTATCGCATTAGATGAAGAGCCGATACCATCAGCGAAAACAAGAACACCAAGAATCCCAGGGAATGATCGCAAATGGTTATCTTTTGGGGCAGGTTATAAAATGAATAAAAAGACTAAATTTGATGTTGGCTATTCACACCTGTTTTTAGATGAGACTCCTATTGATAATATCGATGATGCAGGTTATGCCGTTAAAGGCTTATACGATAGCAATGTAAATATCTTTAGCGCTCAAGTAAATTACAACTTCTAAAAGGACGAATATTATGAAATTCATCACTAAATTCAACTTAACACCATCTTTATCGTCATCGTCTTTTTTACTACCTGTCTTACTAGCATCCTCGTTATTGCTTACAGCCTGTGTGGGGAAGTCAGATTATGATTTTAATCAAACAGTAACGGGCACGCCTGCCCAGCCACCACACGGCCCTGTGTTTGACCCTGCGAAGGGAAAAATACCAACCACTAATGACTTGCTATTCAAAGGCTCAAAAGACGGCACTTTGAATATCCCGAATGATGCAGATAAAGACGGTAAGCCAGACAACCCAATTATTGCTCAAATCAATCAACTGGATGGATTCTCCACAACTAATCCAATAACTATTGATTTCGCTATGGAAATTGACCCTGCAACATTGGGGGCCGGCGTAAAAGTTTTTCAAATACTTAAAGACCCTAAAACTGGTTTAGTAACCTCTGTTGTTCGTGAATTAAGCAATGCTGAAATCATTGCTGTACCCACGGCTGATAAAAAGCTAGCAATAGTGCCAAAGCTACCCTTAGCAGGCAGTAGTAGTTATATGGTGTTATTAACCAATGCGATTAAAGACAAGGCAGGTAAAAAGGCGGAAACACCCGCACCTTATTTTCTAGCAAAAGGTTCAGCGCCATTGACAGGCGGAAACTATGAAGCTTTAGAGCCATTACGTGCATTGATAAATAATATGGAAGCTAAGGCGATTGAGTTTGATAACACAATTGCTAAAGATAGCATTATCATGAGTTGGTCTTTTACAACTCAGTCGATTAATGATGTGCTAGAAGCACTTGCAAGTACAGCTAAAGCAGGCTCCTTATTAGTTGTTCCAACAGGGAAAACAACTAAAGACATCAAGGCCGAACTGCCAGGTTATGCCAATATTTCTATCGGCACACTTGAAATCCCTTATTACCTACAAGTACCTAGTGCTACAAACCCTATAGCACCATTAACGGAATATTGGAAAGGTATTGGCGGATCAGCTTTAACACGATTTAATAAGTCGCCAGTTGAAAATACTAAATTAACGATACCGGTAATGATGACAACACCTAATGCAGGTGCAGACATCAAAGATCCTACTACTGGAAACGTTGTTGGCACTGTACCAGCAATGCCTGCTAACGGTTGGCCTCTTGTTATCTATCAACATGGTATTACACGCATGCGTACAGATGTTTTAGGTTATGCAGATTCTTTATCTGCGGCAGGTTTTGCCGTTATTGCAATTGATTTACCCTTGCACGGCATACCTAAATTTTTGGATGATAAACAAACTGTTCCAAACCCCTTTCACGCTGCAAATACCCAACTACCAAACGATGTTGAACCCAGTTTTGATGTGGATTACATAAACAATTCGACCCAAGCAGCGGGTTCAGATGGTGTTCCAGATGAATCTGGTACGCATTTTATGAACTTAAAGAGCTTGCTTACCTCACGCGATAACATTCGCCAAGGTGTTTCTAATCTTTTAGTGCTTCGCCGTTCGATAGAGAATTTGCCAAATATTGATTCTTCAAAAGTCGGTTTTATTGCACATTCTTTAGGTGGTATTGTTGCCGTGCCTTACCTCGCGGTAGAAGACAAGCCAACACCCAGCTCACTTATTGCAGCAGGCGCAGGTATTCGGAATATGTTGCTAGAATCAGATCCGTTTGGTTTGCAAATAAAGGCCGGTTTAAAAGCGAATGGCATAGAAGGAGAAAAATATGATGCATTTATGTACGCGACGCAGTTTATTTTAGAATCAGCGGACCCGATTAACTATGCAGCGGATGCTGCGCAGATTCACCCTATTCATTTAATAGAAATAATAGGTGACAAGGTTGTTGTTAATAAAACCACTGAAGCGTTAGCAGGTTTAATGCAAGCGAAAACAGTTAGCGCAACGGTTACAGATATAACTGCTGGGAAGCCCGGAATTGTTCGCTTTACTGAAGGCAACCATAGTTCAGTACTTGACCCTACCCGTGGTGGAAACTTTTTAAATGTTTATTCTGAGATTCATCGTCAGTTAGCTGTATTTCAGGCAACACAAGGCACTACGATAAAAGTTACGGATAACTCAATTATTAAGCAGTAAAAAATTAACTTTACCACGAAGACACGAAGAAACAATGTTTAGCTTTTCCTTCGTGCCCTTCGTGGCAAAACCCCTCGAAAACCTCCAATACCCCACTACTAAAGATAACTTCTGCATAAGTAGTCACTAAATTAGTTTTGTTTTCCGCCTCAATCAGTAAAAACTCACCTATTTTGCTTTCGCTACCGACTCGTATAAAGGTCTCAAATAAACCATGTCACTAGAAGCCTCTATCACATTCTTCATCGCTATCTTTATTTTCGCGATTACACCCGGCCCGGGAACCTTTGCTTTGCTGGCAAGGGCGTTGGTTTCTGGTGCGTGGGCTTGTTTACCGATGTCGCTAGGTATTGCGGTTAGCGATATTATTTATTTGATTCTTTCGACCTTTGGCTTAGCCACGATTGCAGAAAACTATGGTGGCTTGTTCACGGTGATTCGCTTTATCGGCGCGGCTTATTTAATTTATTTAGGCTGGAAGATGTGGACAGAAAAGGTTGATACAAATTTTGCAGCCAATCAAAAAGATCCAAAGTCAGCAACCAAAGATTGGGCTAGTGGTTTTACTCAAGGTTTTTTAATCTCAGCGTCTAACCCTAAGGTGATTCTTTTTTATATCGCCTTTCTGCCTACTTTTATAGATTTAACGGTGTTAAACGCTGAAGATATTATCTTACTTAGCGCTCTTACTTTTGTTGCTTTAATGGCGGGTTTAATGTTGGTCGCTATTACCGCATCATCGGTACGTAAACATTTAAAAACTGAAAGTGCCTTAAAAAAGCTAAACCGTACTGCGGGTAGCATTATGATTGCTGCGGGTGTATTTTTAGCCAGTAAAGGTAATAATCCATGACCGACCAATCATTGGAACAGCGTTTCGAGAATTTTAAGCAGAAAGTACAAACGCTACAGCTTTCGAGCTTAACCTCAAAAGGCAAACCATACGCTAGCTACAGCCCCTTTGTGATTGATGAGCAGGGTAACTTTTATATCTTTATCAGCCAGCTTGCAGGGCATACTCAAAATCTAATCGACAACCCACAAGCAAGCATTTTATTAATTGAAGATGAAGCAAATGCGCGCCAGATTTTTGCGCGTCAACGTATTAGTTATCAATGCACCGTAGAGATCGTTACTAGCGACGAGGCTGATTACCTCCGTCAACTTGATGCCATGCAAGCGCGCTTTGGTAACGTGATGGAATTATTACAGACGTTGCCAGACTTTATCCTGTTTCGGCTGACACCGTATCAAGGTCAGTATGTGCTTGGTTTTGGGAAGGCTTACACCCTAGTCGGTGAAGGTCTATTAGCGTTGGAGCATATCAACCCTACTTCTGAAGGTTAATAAACACATCTACAGCTAGTCCGAGAATTCTTGATTATTGTGGCCTGTAATTTATGATTGCTTAAAAATAAAAATAAGCACATCATGAACAAAACCGAAATAACAAAAATACTCCAACAAGCAAGACCTCAACATGTAGATTGGGTTAGGCAGGGGCGTTATTTGGTGAAAGGTTTAGCGCAAGACAAAATTAAAAAACCGCAGGACTGCGAAGCGCTATCATTCGGACAATGGTATACCGAAGACGGTTATAAACTGGTTAATATCCCACAGCTAGAAAAACTACATGAGTTACACCTAGAAGCCGCTAAAGCGTATACGGCATTGTACTACATGACTTTTGATCGGCGTAAACAGGCTCGCTCAACCTTGATATTGGCGGATGATATTGAAGTACCGGTAGAAGAACGAAACTTTCGTCAGCAGAAGCTAAATATTCTTGAAGAAAAAATCAAAAAATTCCTTAGCACTATTCCGCGAGTTGAAGCACAAGTAAACGCGATTAAAGAAGAAGCGTTTGACAGTGTTTGGTTTTCTTAAGGAAAGCCTGATCAAGTCCCATAAATTCTGGCAACGCCAAATTTTCAGCATCAAGGCATGTGAGCTTTTAATGAACGCCTGTGGCATGGTGCAACGAGCCTTTAAAGTGAACATAACACAGAGGCTGGGAATTTGGCTAAGCCCCAAAGGGTAAGGCTCTAGGGCAGCATCTCCGTTGTTGTATTTCTCATGAAGGCAATAAGCATTCATTTCAAAATACGCCTAGGATATACTGCCCTAGAGACTTACAGAATTTTATGGGACTTAATCAGGCTTTCCTTAACTTGTCTCACCTAATTCATTTATTGCCCAATCATTCAAACACATTCATTTGCCGATCCGTTATTTGCGCAAACGATGTATCCAAAAAATGTAAGATACTATCCGCCACAGGCGCGAGTTGTTTATCAATATAATGATTATAGTCGGGTTGTGAGCTAATATTTTCTATCGGCTCCGGGCCAAAGGTTGTCATCACATACTGTATTTTGCGGCTTTGATTTTTACTAAACGCATCTTTCATTTTCTTTGCCGCTTTCACTTGTGGTGGCTGGGTGCTGGTGTAACTTTCTAATGGGCGGCGCAAGCGTTTTGTATAAGTGAGTTTATGATCTAGCTCGCCACGCAATAAGGCATCGTAAGTTTCCAGTATTAACGTTTTGTACGGTTTATTCGTGAAAATAAGCTCATACAGTTCTTGCTGAAAGTCTCGCGCTAGCGGTGTCCAGTCGCTTCTTACTGACTCTAAACCTTTAAATACCATTTTGTATTTTTTATCATCTCTTGATGATGGCTCATTCGCGATCATACCCGCATAGCGTTTTTTACTGCCTTTTTCTGTGCCACGAATCGTTGGCATTAAAAATCGTTGGTAGTGGGTTTCAAATTCTATTTCTAGATTTGATTCGATTGCAAAAGTTTCTGATAAGTGCTGAGTCCACCAGCTATTTAAGTGGTCTTGTAATTCACGACCCGTCTTTAAACAGCTAGCTTCGTCTTTATTCTCCCCGAGTAATACGAACACCGAATCGGTATCGCCATAAATAACCGTATAACCCTGTTCTTCAATAAGCTCTTTGCTGGTTTGAATAATCTCATGCCCGCGCAGGGTAATACTGCTGGCAAGTTGTGGGTTAAAAAAACGGCAACCAAATGAACCGAGTACACCGTAAAACGAATTCATAATAATTTTAATCGCGTATGACAACGCTTGGTTGTTTTCTTTTTTGGCGCTATCACGCTCCACCCAAAGGTCACTAACAATGGTGGGTAAAATATGTTGAGTACGCGAGAATTCTGCTTCTAAAAATCCGGGAATCGAATCTTCTTTATAACTTTTTGAAATCAAACCTAAGGGATCAATTTTAAAAGTACGAATAATACTTGGGTACAGGCTTTTAAAATCCAGCACCAACACATTGTCATAAAGCCCAGGCTGAGAGTCCATCACATAACCACCAGGGCTATGTTGTTGATTTGGATGACTGCCAATATCAGGGGCAACATAGCCTTTACGGTGAAGTTGGGGCAAATACAAATTATCAAACGCAGCACTTGAACCACCTTGACGATCAATGGCTAAACCGGTCATGCGCGCACGCTGAATTGAAAAATTAAACAAATCTGCTTTTTTAAAAATATCAGTGACTAAACGGCAATCTTCTAAATTGTATTCGGCCAGTGCTACGGGGTCTTCGCGGTACTGCCGCTGAATCTCTTCTAACTTGCCTAATCCCGAATCATTGATTAGTTTTTTTCGCCCGAGCATTTCCTCAGCCACAAAGTCTAAGGCAAAGCTTTCAAATGACCAGAACGCCCCGCGTAAACAGCTGATTCCATCTAAAACGACTCGCCCCGGAATTCGTGCAAGGTACATATGTCCGCTTTGTTGTGGTGCTAAAATATTGGCTGATTGCTCAAAGGGGTTACTCCTACCTAAATCAAAAGGCAACTTCAGCTCTTTGCATTTCCATTGTAAGAAATCTAAATCGAAAGCAATGACATTCCAGCCGATAATTACGTCAGGATCATATTGTTTCATCCATGCGAAGAATGCTTGCAAGGCTGCTTTTTCAGAATTGCACCAGGTAATATTAATTGATTCTTGCTTAGCACTCGGACACTCTTTAACCATAAAAACCTGTTCAGAACTCTCAGTTTGTACGGCGATAGAGTAGAGTTTTCCGCGAAAGTCTTCGGTCTCAATATCAAGTGAAACCATCGAGAGCTGAGGCGTGTAATCAACAGGCGTTAAACGTGGATTGGTAAACTCTAAATAACCGTCTCTTTGAATCGCCTGACCTTCTATTTGTAATGATGCGGTGATAAAACGCTCCATTAAATAACGGTCGGCGGGTTTAATTTCTGACTCAAACAACTGCGTTTTATCGTAACTCAGATGCTGGCGTAGTTTATTCAAATCGCGTTGATGATTAAAATAAAGCCCGTCTACCGGCTCATTGTTAAAGTTTAATAACTCAAGTGGTTTACGCTGAATCGTATTTTGTAAGGGTAATTTATTATGCCGCGCAATAAAGCAAACCGCCTGCTGAGCGGGAATAATAATTTGTGCCGCACCTTGCTCTGTATTCGCCCAAAAAATAAGCGTGATACCGTTAGCTGTATCACGCCAGCCCCGCGTTAGCAGAAAGCCTTTTATTTTTAATAGAGAATGATCATTTTTTCGCATTTGTTACATTATAAGGGAGTTTTTTTGCTAGACTCATTCTCATTAGTCATCTTGGATAATTAAAATGAAAAACTTTTTCAAACAAACAAGTGCTTTATTAATAATAGCTTTATTGACCAGCCCTGTGTCGGCAGAAGGATTTTTCGGAAAACTCTTTGGCTCTAATGACTCAAGCGAATCTTTCGAATCATTAATTTCACATGTCCCAGCAGACACCTCTTTTTTGTTTACCAATCAAAAAGCGATACCTGATGATGTCATGAGCTTTCATATTAAACGCTCGCAAAAACTTTTTGAAACATTTACAAAAAACAAAGATGGTAAAGAAGATAAAAATGAAGCCAGTAAATCAGAAACAGTAGAAAAAACACCCAGTGATTTTTTCTCTGCCTTTTTTGCAGACTTGGGTGAACATCTGAGCAATAAAAAACTTGAAGATACAGGTCTTTCTTTGAAGTCGAATATGCTCATCTACGGTGTAGATCTCACCCCAGTGATGCGTCTAAGTATCAGCGATAAAGAAAAACTGATGGCAACGTTGAAGCGTGCCGAAGAAAAGTCTGGCTACAAGCTGGCACTCACCAAGTGCGGTGATTTTGATTGCATGGTGGATACTGCTGACAATGATATAAGCATGGCATTGGTATTACTCAATAAACAATTGGTTGCTTCGGCCTTTCCTCGCAATAAAAAAGATAAACTACTCAAACATTTAGTAGGAAAAATTCCCAGTAAGGATTCTTACAAAGCAGAAGACTGGCAGACATTTTTAAAAGAAAATATCTATACCGGTTACGGCGAAGGGTTTATTAATTTAAAAACACTGTATGAAAAAGGTAGCCCGATATTGGTCAAGGAGTTATTAAAAGACAAGCGGGTCAGTGACGAAGAAGTTAAAAAATGTCTACCGGTAGTAGAGGATCACCTAAAAAACATGCCAATGTTGATATTTGGTACAAAAGAACTCACTGCACAAAAAATGGATTATGAGTTCGTGATAAAAACCAGTGAGGAAGTAAGCGAGGTTTTACAGACTCTCGCCAATAAAGTAAATATCAAACAACGTGTTGATCATGCCATTTTTGATATTGGCTTAAACTTTAATATCGTAAAGCTGCGTGAAGCCCTCAGTCAATATTCTGACTTTTTAATTAACTCCGCTGAAACACATCAATGCAAAAATATTAATGCAAACGATATTCGTAAAGGCATGGGTGGCTTAATAATGGGAATGAACATGGGCATGAGCCAAATTAAAACGCTCTACGTGGCACTCAATAATATTGAACTAAAGAAAAATATGCAGATAGACAAAGTGGCAGCCTATGCTTCCGTAGGTACAGATGACCCTGCAGGTTTATTTGGCATGGTTACCCTGTTTAGCCCCGCCTTACGCAATTTTAAAATTCCTGCAGATGGCACATCCATCAAATTGCCTGATGGTGCCTTGCCAGTTTCTAAAATAGACCTACCCCCTATTTGGGTTAACCGTACAAAGCGCACCTTAAATTTATTGATCGGCACAAACACTTTTACCCTTAAAGAATACTTTAGTGGCCCGCCTGCTATGCTCATCATGGCAATGGATGGCAAACGCTATTATGAAAAGCTCTCTTCTTTTTTAGGCTCTATTAAGCGAAACAAATCCGACGCCGATATTACTGAAATGATGAGTGCGATTGGAAACAGCTCAGGAAGTTTTCAAGAAGAGATTTACGCCGACAAACGAGGTTTAACGTTTAATTATCATATTAAATATGATGATGTTGAGGAAGCTAAAACTACGAAGTAAACCTCTTCTGGTAAGAATTAAAGTTGTGAATACATTGAATACATTCTTTGAATTAAGCCTTTATTGGCTTACTGGTTTAACGCTAGTCGCCTTTGTCGCAGGCTATATTGATGCAGTAGCAGGCGGTGGTGGAATGCTAAACCTACCAACGTTATTATTAGCCGGCGTACCGCCTGTATCCGCATTAGCGGTTAATAAAATTACCGGTATTGCAGGTACAACCGTCGCCGTTATCAAATATGCGCTTGAGAGAAAAATTCATTGGAAAACTGTATTAATCGCTAGCATACCCTGCTTAATCGTCTCCTATATTGGCGGACGAATCGCACTTGATCTTTCACCAAGCGTACTAGCTTGGGCCATTTTATTATGCATCCCACTAGCATTATTTATTGTACTGGGTGATAAGCCTAATGAGTCCGGCTCATCCGCACAATCAAACAACCCTGTAAAAGTCATTGCCGCTATTAGCCCAATCGGGTTTTACGATGGTATTCTTGGCCCTGGTACAGGTACTTACATGGCGATAGCAGTGAGAAAAGTACTTAAGTTCGACTTATTAAACGCCACCGCAACCATAAAACCACTCAATTTATTAACTAACGTCGGTGCATCCATCGCTTTTTTAAGCGCCGGTAAAGTGATTTGGTCGATAGCCGTACCGATGCTGTTAGCAAGCTCCGTAGGTGGCTGGGTGGGAAGTCACAGCGCGATAAAGGGCGGGGATAAGTTTATCAGAACCCTTTTAATTGTCGTTTTAGTCGTTATGTTAGCCGCTAATAGTTACAAGTTAATAAGTAACTATTAGCAGGCTAACAACCCTACTTATTACCGTTCAAAATTTCACGATTACTTTGTTCTCTAAACATAGAGTCTGATATTTTAACGCTAGGCATATGCAAACAATTATCCAACACTTTAGGCCCGTGAATAAAGAGTAGCTCTGGCTTCACATTAACATGCGGCATACCTGCTTGTGCAGCGCATAGAGACTCCCACTCAACCATCACTAAATATTCTGCGGGTATGGTGTAACCTTCCCATACTTCTGCGGTGCGTTTTAGGTTGGTGCCAGAACTGTCTTTCATATCTTCCATGATGGATTCAACGGTTGCGTGACCGCTACCCAATGTTGATAAACCGATACGCTTTAAAATCTGATACCCCACCACGCCGCTAGTCGCCATTAAACCTTCCATTGTAGCGATTTCACCCTCTTCAAACTCAGCCTCTTTACCGGGGATAACTTTGTGAGTTGCCATGACGGTAACGCTTTTACCTGAATCCACAGCATAGCCATCGGCTTTACCTTCTGCATTTTTACGTAACCATTGTGTTAATGATACCAATGACGGCTGGCGGCTTTTAACAATACGATAGATCGGTTCTTCCGGCCCATCAAGCAACACATCACCACAACGGGCGCAAGTATCGACTACCACATCTTCAAATGTTTCATGGAAGTTTTCGTGCGCTTCCCACGAATCCCAATAAGTAATTTGGTCAATCCAAATATGCGATAGCTCTTCGGTCATATCTGAACTTGCGCCCCAGCGCATTCCCATTGGACAACTACCAACTTGTTTCATTAAATCAAAACCGCTAAAGCCCGGTGTTAACGAGGTGGCTAAGCACATTTTAGCGCTAGCTTGCTTCATCATGCGCATTAGATTCGGGTCATTCTTAACCAGTACTTTATTGATCGCTACATAGAGTGGTGATTTAGGTTCTGCATCAAATAGCTTTTTTATATTCATTTTAATTTCTCCTCTTCATGATGAATTTCCGATTGTTTGCCCCATATTTAACTTATCAGCTCGGGCGCTAAGGTTCAGTTTGTAGAAACAACTGCAACAACAATGTATGCTCGACTATAACCTACAACAAAAGATAATACACAATGAAATCACCATTACTCAATATTAAAGACTTACCTGATTACAAGCAAATCAAGCCAGAGCATATAGAACCGGCGCTTGATCATTTATTAAAGCAAGGGCGCGCTTTAACTAAAAAATTACTGGCTGAGAATAGCCAATACAGTTGGGATAATTTAATTCATCCACTAGAAGAATTAGACAATGAAATGGAGCGCATGTGGTCGCCTATTAGCCATATGAACGGGGTGGTAAATACGCCAGAACTTCGCGATGCGTATACCGCTTGTTTGCCGAAGTTGAGTGAATACAGTACCGAGATGGGGCAAAACAAAGCATTGTTTGAAGCGCTGCAACAAATTCAGGACAAACAAGATACTTTAAATTTAGATAGCGCTCAGCGTAAATCGTTAGAAGATTCTTTAAAAGGTTTTCGTCTTTCGGGTGTCAATTTAGCAGATGATAAAAAGCAACGCTATGCAGAAATCAGCAAAGAACTTGCTACCTTAACATCCAAATACTCAGACAATGTATTAGATGCCAACAACGCATGGACTAAAGAAATAAGCCAAGTAGAAGCCTTAGAAGGTTTGCCAGAAACAGCGATAGAACAAGCCACCGAAGCCGCTAAACAACGTGATTTATCCGGCTGGTTACTGACTTTAGATTTCCCTTCTTATTATGCTGTGATGACTTACGCAAATGATAGTGAGTTGCGAGCCGAAGTCTACCGCGCTTACAGTACACGCGCTTCTGATCAAGGCGACCCTGCTTTTGATAACAGTGAAAATATGGCTAGAATCTTGCAATTACGCCAAGAAAAAGCCCAGTTATTAGGCTTTGATAGTTATGCCGATTTATCGCTGGATACCAAAATGGCAGAATCACCTCAGCAAGTGATTGGATTTTTAGACGAGCTTGCTGAAAAATCATTGCCCTTTGCGAAAAAAGAATTTACCGAACTCAAAGAATTTGCAAAAAAAGAACTTGGACTGCATGAACTGAATGCTTGGGATGTAGGCTATGCTAGCGAAAAGTTAAAACAGCAGCGCTACGCCATTAGTGACGAAGATTTAAAACCGTACTTCCCTGTTGATAAGGTATTAGAAGGCTTGTTTGAGCTAGTTCAAAAACTTTACAAGGTGACAATTAAGGGCAATACAGCAGTTTCAAGCTGGCACGATGATGTTCGTTTTTATGAAATTTATGATGACAAACAGCAGTTAAAAGCACGTTTTTACCTTGATCTTTACGCGCGCCAACACAAGCGTGGTGGCGCATGGATGGCTGATTTTTGTAGCCGGTTTAAAACCAATGACGGCGTGCAGACTCCGGTTGCGTTTATGACCTGTAATTCAGCACCACCAGCAGGTGGCAAGCCTGCGTTATTCACCCATGATGAAGTCATTACTTTATTCCATGAGTTTGGGCACGGACTTCATCATATGATGACGCAGGTTGATTATTTAGATATTTCGGGCATTAGTGGCGTCGAGTGGGATGCGGTTGAACTACCCAGTCAGTTTATGGAAAACTGGTGCTGGCAGCGCGAATCACTCAATATGTTCGCAAAACACTTTGAAACCGGCGAAAATATTCCTGATGAGTTGTTTGATAAAATGCAAGCTGCACGTCATTTTCAAAGCGCGATGGGTATGGTGCGTCAACTTGAGTTCTCGATTTTTGATATGCGAATTTATCAAGATACTAGCATCAACTCAGCAGAGCAAATTCAAGCAGTACTGGATAAAACCCGTGAACAGATTGCGGTTGTTGTTCCGCCCGCATTTAACCGCTTCCAACATGGCTTCTCACATATTTTTGCCGGTGGTTATTCAGCTGGTTACTACAGTTACAAATGGGCAGAAGTGCTTTCAGCGGATGCTTTTGCACGCTTTGAAGAGGAAGGTTTATTTAATCAGCAGGTCGGCGAAGACTTTTTAAAAGAGATATTAGAAGTCGGTGGCTCTCGCCCAGCAATTGAATCTTTCAAGGCTTTCCGAGGTAGAGAGCCAAGTGTTGACGCCTTACTCAAGCACAGCGGGTTAGCAGCATGACATCGGAATCAACTACAGAGCGTGAACTAACCAC